>JAFDBP010000202.1 GCA_019313245.1 Deltaproteobacteria bacterium | reverse complement strand
GCCACCGACCGATCAACCGTCGAATCACCCGACAACGCGAGCGAGCGGAGCCGCGCGCGGAATCCGCGCGCGAAGTCGGCCGCCGCTGCGCTCGCTGCGGCCTTGGCGCTCGCGACGAGCCCGCTCGCGCTGGGATGCGCCGAAGAGGCCGAGCCTGAACCCGAACGGGCGCTCGAGCCGAAGCCCGCGGCTCAACCGCCGCGCGCGCAAGCGCCGAGCGAGGATCCGCCGCCGGGCGGGCCGGAATACCGCTTCCAACGCAAAGTCGATTGGTGGACCCACGCGCTCGAGGTGCTCTTCGACGGCATCGATCTCAGCGAAGAGCAGAAGAGCGAGGTGGACGAGATCCTCGAGGCTCAGCTCGGCGCGCGGCTGCGCATGCAGGAGTTCGATCTCGCGCTCAGCAACGCCCGCAGACGGCACGACACGGAGGCCATCGACGCCGCCAGGGAAGAATTCAGAAAAGCCCGGGCGCAGATCAAGGAACCGCACGAGATCTACGAGGAAATGCGGGCACTGCTCGACGAATCACAGCATCCGGCATTCGACATGAACCGCGCGCGCCACGTCGCGGAGATGCAGGGCTCGGCGGGCAGGCGCCCCGACGAGCGCGCGGAACAGAGCGAGTACGAGTAGCGCCGTCGGAGCGTCGATCGAGCATCCGGCGCGAATCGCGCCATCCTGCGAGGGCGCGGCGAGTTCGGGAGCGGCGCGAAAGTGGAGCCGCACCTCGCCCTCGTTCAGTCGAAGCCCACCCAGCTGAAGCGCAAGCCGCCGCCGCCCCGGATGTTGAAATCGTCTCGCACGACGGAGTAGGCCGCGACGCCAGCGGAATCCGCAAACTCCGTGGTGTCGTCGCTGACCAACCACAAGAAGCGCGCCTCCGCGTAGAGCGAAACCCGGATCGGTCGAGCCAATCGGAACGGAACCATCGCCACCTCGAGGCCCGCCCCGACGCTGTGATCGGTGGTGCTCGCGGTCGTGCGGCTGTTGTGGATGAAGAACTCGCGGATGCACGGCGCACCGGCGTTGGCGCCACAAGGATCTGGATCCACCATCGGGACGGGTTCGTCCACCGTCGTCAAACCCGACGGCAGATCGATCTTTTCAACGCTGTACTGAACCGAAGGTTTGATGTAGAGCATCAGGTTCGTGTTGATCGGCACGCTGAACGCGACCCCCAGCCCCGCGTACCACGACGGGTCCTGGAAGCGCGCGCTGATTTCGCTGCCCTGCCCCTCGAAATCGCCCGGTAGATTTCGCGCTCCCGCGCCACCGCCCTCGTAGGTGAGCACCGCCCTCCCCGGCTGGACGTCTACGAATGCGTCGCCATCCCGGAAGATCCGGTCGCTCGAAAACATCTGGAAATGCGCCCCGCCCTTGACGAAGAAGCGCGGGCGGCCGGGCAGGTTTTCGAATTCCGGCCCCATCAGCTCGCCACCGATTCGAACCATCAGCTGGCGCTCGGCCTCGCTCTGGGCTCCCTGCCACGCGGGCGGATTGATGGAGTTCACAACCGTCGTATCGACGTTGTAGTCGAAAGTTTCGAATCCGGTTTCGATGGACGGGATCCAACCGGGCTCGCGAAAGTACTCATCCTCTGACACCTCGACCGGTTCGGCTTCCGGCTCGGGCTCGAGTTCGGGCTCGGCGGGGGGCGCGGGTTCGGGTTCCGTCTCGGCCAGGGGCGCGGTCTCGGGTTCGGGTTCGATCTCGTCAGCTCGCGCGGGGACGGCGAAAACCAGCAAGGCGCTCAGGACTGCGAGGCCGAGCCGGGTCCGAGGCGTCACCGCGTCCGCTCCGCGCGCCCCGCGACGGCGCGCCGGTAGATGCGAGGGCGCGGTGCCGCTGGATCGAATTGAAAGCAACATCGAGGTTACCGCCTTTCGCAAGCTGAATTCAGCCTGCACCCGACCGGAACCCGACTATAACCTGCACCTAAGCCTCCTGAAAGCGCGCTCGGGTAAAGCTCTCGACACTCGAGCGCACCGCCCGAACCAGCTCTCCTGAAGGGGCGCTTTCGATTCGCTCCGAGCGCGGACGGCGGATGGGTTCCACTCGGTTGAATACGGGGGGAGATTCATTGTCTCGATTGGGGTAAAACGGAGCCGTCACTGGAGGCTGGTTGCGCCCGACGCATGGGGCGGACCCCTACGGATTGCGTTAGCTTCGTCGGCGGGTTTTGCCGGAAGGGGGTTGGTCGGCCCTTGCGGCGCAACTGCAGCCCGGAAGCTGCGCGGGTTCACGCTGAGGATGCCAGCTCATGCCGAATCGGAATATCCGCTCCTGTCATCCTCGTCTACAATGAGCAGCGGTCGACGTATTCGCGCTGCAGGCCTCGCCGATCGAAACTGCAAGCCGAGTCGCAATTACGAGTTCAATCGGAGTTCGAGAGCAGCGGCGGACGGCTACCGTCAACTGGATCTCTGTGTTCGAGGTGAGGACGCCGCTGATGCGAGGTTCTGAGAATCCGATGGGCGCTTTGGGATCTCCCCGATGCTGGGCGAGCGCATTGTGGCTCGGCCTCCTCGCGACGCTGCTGTTCGCGCTCGCGGCGTCCGCCCAGGACGAAACGCCCGCAGAGGCGACACCGGAAGATGAAACGATCGAATCGCCGGCCGACGAAACCGCTGACGCGCAGGAGAGCGGCGCCGAGACAGACGAATCCGGCGATCCGGAATTCGACGACTTCGCCTCCGAACCCGACGAGACGTTCGAGATCGACCCGTTCACGGGCAGCGACATCGAAGAGATCCTGATCCACGGCGAACAGGGCACGGGCATCCCGAAGGCCGCGCCGATCTCCGTGATCGGCTTCGACATGAACACGCTCTCGAAGGAGGGCATCAAGGACATCCGCGACCTCACGAACTTCACGCCGGGTCTCGAGATCAAAAGCGCCTTCGCCGCCTCGAACCCCGCGATCTTCATTCGCGGCGTCGGCCTCGACGACTTCAACGCGAACGCGGCGAGCGCGGTCGCAATCTATCAAGATGGCGTCTACCTGCAGTCGGCGGCGATCCAGCTGTTCGGATTCTTCGACCAGGAGGGCATCGAGGTGCTGCGCGGCCCGCAGGGCACCTTCTACCGCAACGCCTCGGCGGGTGCGATCCTCGTGAAGTCGGCTCCTCCGACCGAGGAATTCGAGAGCTACCTCGAGACCAGCTTCGGCACCTACAACCAACTCGACGTCGCCGGCGCGATCAGCGGCCCGATCGTCCCGGACTGGCTGTCGGGGCGTATCTCGGGCTACTACAACAGCCGCGACGGCATCACGAAGAACCGCTGCGGTCCCCTGCAGGGTAAGAGGGTGAAGTGCAGGAGATCCGATTTCTTCAAGCTCGCCAAGGTCGAAGAAAAGGTCAATGACATCGAAAACTACGGGCTCCGAGCGCAGCTCCTGCTCGCGCCGCCGACGCAGGACATGGAGTTCCTGCTCAACGTCCACGGTGGCCAGAATCTCGGCCACGCCTTCCAGTATCAACACCACGCGATCCACTTGCGCGAGGAGGACGTGGATCTCACCGATCCAGCGCCCGCGGTGGTGGACCTGCCAATTCTCCCCCCTTGGCCGTCGGGTGATGGAATTGGTTACAGGGATCTCGACGGCGACCCCTTTGCGGGCGAATACGACCTCAACGGCCCTGAGGACCTCGCCATCTTCGGCACCAGCCTCAAGTACAACTGGAACTTCGGCAACGGCTACGAGCTCGAGAGCCTGACCGCTTATGAATGGCACGACCGCTACACGCACGAAAACAGCGACGCCGGCCCGAGAGACTACTTCGATACCGAATACGCGGACGACGCCTGGCAGCTGAGCCAGGAACTCAACCTGCGCGGCGAGTGGATTGGATCGGACATCGGCGACGGCGGCTGGAGCCTCGGCGCCCTCTACCTGCAGGAAGATCTCGACGTCTTGAATCTCTATCAGAACTTCATCGGAGTCGACTTGAAGCAGAGCTACACGCAGGAGCTGCGCAACTTCGGCAGCTACATCCAGGGGGATTACACGGTCCGGCCCGGCTGCGTGTCGATCGGCTGCGACTTCAAGCTCGACGTCGGGCTGCGCTACAACATCGAGTACAAGAAATTCGATCTCTCGGCGTGCTATCTGAACGCCGCCGGTCAGTGCGACGTCCTCCAGACCACGATCGCCGGCGTAGAAACCGAGATGTGGGACGGCTGGAGCGGCGACTTCATCCTCGCCTGGTACTACGACGACCAGGAGAACAACGTCTATCTCGCCTACCACCGGGGCTGGAAGGGCGGGCACTTCAACGGCGGCGCGACGAGTCGGTTCGACATCATCACGGGCGTCGATCCCGAAGTCGTCGACTCCTACGAAATCGGACTGCGCGCGAATTGGTTCGACGCCCGCCTGATGACCAACATCACGGGTTTCTACTACGATTACAAGGATCTGCAGGTCTTCAAGCTCGAGCAGGAGCCGCAGGACGGCTTCCCGATCGCGAAGCTCATCAACGCCCAGCACGCGACCATCTACGGGATCGAAGTGGATCTCCTCGCCCAGCCGATCGACGGCATGAACATCACGTTCAACGCCGCCTGGGTGGAGAGCGAGTACAACGAATTCTTGACGACCATCCCGTTCTTCTTTTCGCAGGAAAGACCCAACGGCCGGGGGAACACGCCGCCGATCGAAATCCGACTACCATTCGATTATTCGGGCAATACGCTGATCGCGTCGCCGAGATTTTCGTTCACGGCGTCGATCGACTACGAGATTCCGCTGCCCGGGCAACTCGCGGGGCGCGGGCTCGGATCGCTCACTCCGCGCTACTCGGTCAGCTGGAAGGACGACGTCTACTTCGACCCGGGCAAGGGCAGAGGCGCGTATCTGAATTTCCCGGTGGCGACCTTCGGACAGGAGGCCTTCTGGGTTCACAACGCGGCCCTGAGCTGGCGCTCGGAAAACGACCTGCTCGAGATCACGGGCTGGGTGCACAACTTCCTCGACGAGCACTACAAGACGAACTCCGACGACCTCTCGGTGGGCTTGAACTTCCTGCTCCACTCCTACGCGGATCCGAGGACGTACGGCATCACCGCCACGATCTCCTTCTAAAGAGTCCGGGCAGCCGCGGAGCAGCGAGAGCGGCGGGGGCGCGCGCGTCGCACAACTGGAGGTAAGCGCATGTCGGGCACGAAGAAATGGGTGGTTCTGGGCGTCTGGGCGCTGACCGTCGCGGCCGCGTTCGCGATCGGCCGGTCGAACGCACCGAGCGCGGGCGATCCGCCGCCCGAAAACCTCGCCGCCGCGCTCGAGGCGGCGCTGGGCGAGCCCGACGTGCTCGACCGCACCGAGCGGACCGCGCACCTGCTGCAATACCTCGACGCCGAAAACGTCGACGAGGTCTCCAAGCTCTACCACCGCATGCTCAACCTGATCGGTGAGCTCGCGATCCGCCCCTACATCACGGCGTGGGCGCGCTTCGACCCGGAGGCCGCACTCGATCACACGCTGCGCTGGCCGTTCCAGAACAAGATGGAGATGGGCGCGCGGGCCGCCATCGAGGCCTGGGCGCTGCGCGATCCCGCCGCGGCGCTCGCAGCTCTCGAAGATTTGAACCGGCGGCGCCCGGGCATGGGAGACGTGCTGCTCTTCGACCTGCTGACGGGCTGGGTGTATTCGGGCCACGGGGGTGTCGAGGACTTCATGGCGAGCCTGCCGACCGCAAAGCTCGACACCGCAATCAACCGCGTGGCCGCCAAGACCCTGCGCAACGGCGGCGTGGACGCGATCATCGAGTGGGTGGATTCGATCACCGGCAACGACGCCTATGACAATCGATTCAAGAAGAAGGCCTTCCAGCGCGGAAGTCGGATGGCCGCGCGTTGGGAACCCGAGCGCGCTGCAGCCTGGATCCTGCAGAATCGAGGTCAAAAATACGCGGCCGACGGGCCGCGCATCCTCGCCGAGCAGTGGGGCATGAAGGACGGCCGCGCGGCACTCGAGTGGATCCGCGTGCACCCGGACGAGGAGCTGCACTACCAGGCCGCGCGCGAGGCGTTCCGCACCTGGCTCGAGGCGGATCGCATTAGCGCCGCGGAGTGGCTGGAGGCGGAAGAACTCACGCCCTTCCACGACCCGGCCGTCGTCCTCTACGCAAAGAACCTCGCCGACCGGACGCCCGAGGAGGCGATCGGCTGGTGCGAGCACATCTTCGACGAGCGGCGCAAGCTCGTCTGTCTCGAACAGACCGCCAACCGCTGGTACATGCGCGATGCGGTGGCCGCCGAAACCTGGCTGCAGCAGAGCCCGCTCGACGAAGAGACGCGGCGCAAAGTGCGCATGCCACCCGAGAATCGGCGCCAGAAGCGGGGCCCGGCCGGCAGGCGTGCCGCGAACGACGCCACCGACTAGAACCGCTGCGAGAATCCGAGCGGGTTCTCCGGCGCGCTAATCGCCGCCGAGCTTCGCGAGCTGCGCGCGCGCGTCTTCCCTCTCTGGGAAATCCTCCGACTCGAGCGCAGTGCTCAGCTCGCTTCGCGCGCCCTCGACGTCGCCCGCGGCGACGAGCGCCATGCCGAGCCAGTAGCGGGCCGACGGCCGCTCGGGCGCCAACTCGACCGAGCGGCGCAACAGTTCGGTGGCCTTCTCGAGGGCTCCGCGTTCGAGCTGCATGCGACCCAGCAGCTCGAGCGAATCCGGGTCGCCGCGCAGGCGCACTGCGCGCTGCGCCAACGACAACGCGCGCTCGGGATCGCGCGCCTGCAACTGCCGGGCGAGCAGACCCAGCGCGTCTGCGTCGGTCGGGTGGCGCACCAGCAGCGCCTCGAGTCGCCGCTCGACGTCGGCCTCGTCGCCCGAGGCCACGACCAACTGGATCGCCTCCCACGCGTAACCCGAATCGTCCGGATCGGCTCCGAACGCGCGATCGTAGAGCGCGATCGCGGCCGCGCGATCTCCGCTCGCCGCGGTGAGCGCGCCGAGCGCCGCGAGCGCGGACGCCCGCTGCGGCTCGAG
>JAFDBP010000201.1 GCA_019313245.1 Deltaproteobacteria bacterium | reverse complement strand
GCGGTGCACCAGAGGCACGCCAGGCCCTCGCTGTACTCCTTGCCCTCGCTGTCGTAGACGTAGATTCGCTTGCCCCGCTCGATCATCAGCGGGCCGCGTTCCTCGTGAACCGCGAGATTGGTCGCCGGGTGCAGTAGTGCGGCCAGATCTCGCTTCTTTGCGTCGCCTTCGTTCACCTTGCTTACCTCCAGTTCGGCCACAGCCTCGGCGGTCTCGCTCGACCGCGTATCGGGAGCGAATCAGGAGGTATAGCGAGGCTCAGCAGTCGATACACCGGGACCCCGGGCAAGAATCGCCGGCGCGGCCCCAATTGCCGAAAAAAGACCGCGAGAAGCGCGCCCCCAACGGGATCGCGTGCCGCCGCAAAGCGAATCCACAGGATTCGCCCGCCAGCGGTTCGATCCGCAGGATTCGCCAGGTAGCGGCGCCCGTCGGGGTTGGTAATCTGCCGTCCGTGTCGGCTCCGGATGAAGCGTCTCGATCGGCAGTTCGCCATCGAAAACGACTCTCGCAGTGAGCCGTAAAGGCGCGCGATGAGCGAGTCCAGATCCGCAAATCAGCCGAGTTCCGCTGCCGCGCACCCGCTGGATCCGCTGCTCGCGCCCCGGTCGATCGCGTTCGTCGGCGCGTCACAACGACCCAACAGCCCCGGCAACGACACGGTGCGAGAGGCGCTGGCGGGAAGCTTCGGCGGCGCTCTCTATCCCATCAACCCCCGCTACGACGAAGTGGAAGGGCTCCGCTGCTTTGCGTCGATCGACGAGCTTCCGGAAACCGTCGACCACGCGGTGCTCTGCGTGGCGAGTGAGAAGATCGAAGCCGCGCTCGCCCAGGCGATCCGCCACGGCGCGCGGGCCGCGACGATCTTTGCGAGTTGTTATCTCGAGGGCGACAGCGAGCCCGCGCTGTCGAAGCGCATCGCCGCGATGGCTCGCGAGGCGGGCATCCCGATCTGCGGCGCCAACTGCATGGGATTCGTCAACAAGGAGATCGGTCTGCGGGTCGCCGCCTACCCCTGCCACACCGACGAGAAAGTCGGGCCGATCAGCTGGATCGCCCAATCGGGATCGGTCTACGGCGCGCTCGCATTCAACGATCCGCGGCTGAAGTTCAACCTCTGCGTGTCGAGCGGGGGCGAGTTCGCGACGCGCTCGAACGATTATTTCGAATGGGCCCTGCAGCGAGAATCGACCGGAGTCGTCGGTCTCTTCATCGAATCGATCCGCGACCCCGAGGGTTTCGAAGCCGCCCTCTCCGAGGCCGCTCGGCGCGAGATCCCGGTGGTCGTGCTCAAGGCCGGCCGCACGCCCGCCGCCGCCGCGATGGCACGCACCCACACCGGTGCACTCGCGGGCGACGATGCCGCCTACCGCGCGCTCTTCGATCGCTACGGGGTGTCGCGCGTCGACACGCTCGACGAACTCGCCGCCACGCTGATGCTGCTCTCCCACCCGGCGCGGCCCGGTGCGGGGGGGCTCGCGAGCATTCACGACTCGGGTGGCGAGTGCGAACTGCTGATCGATCTAGCGGCAGACATCGGGGTTCCGCTCGCTCGGATCGGCGACGAAACCAAGCGGACGCTCAGCCGCCACCTCGATCCCGGGCTCGAACCCGTCAACCCGCTCGACGCCTGGGGGATCGGTCACAACGCGGTCGAAATCTTCGAGAACTGCCTGGAGGCGCTGATGGCGGACCCCGATTCGGCCGCGGCGGCCGTCGTTTCGGACCTCCGGGACGGCCACTACCACCATCGAAATCTCGCCCAGGTGGCGCGGACGGCCGCCGAGAGCGCAGCCATGCCCGTGGCTTTCGTGACCAACTACTCGTCGGTCAATCACCGGGAGATCGCGCTCGAACTGACCGAATCCGGTGTCCCCGTCCTCGACGGCACGCGAGAGGCACTGCAAGCCTTCCGGCACATGTTCGATTACCGGGATTTCCTCGCCCGACCCAAATCCGAACCGCCGCCGCCACCGCCCCCCGCAGTGACGAAGCGCTGGCGCGAGCGGCTGCGCGAGCCGAAGCCGCTCGACGAGGTCGAGAGCCTCTCGCTGCTGGCCGACTACGGGATCCCCGTCGCGCGCGCCGTGCGGGCCGCGTCGGAAGACGAGGCACTCCGCGCCGCTGCAGAAATCGGTTACCCCGTCGTGTTGAAGACCGCGCAGCCGGGCATCGAGCACAAGAGCGAAGTGGGCGGCGTGGTGCTCGACCTCGCGGATCCCGAGGCGCTGGCAGCCGCATACCGCGATCTGCAGCGGCGCCTGGGCCCGTGCGTCAGCGTTTCGCGCAGGATTCCAGAGGGCGTCGAGATCGCTCTCGGGGCGATGCGCGACCCGCAGTTCGGCAGCTACGTGATGGTCGCCGCCGGTGGCGTGTTGATCGAACTGCTCGCGGACAGCGCGGTTTCGCTCGCGCCCCTCGACGAGAATGCCGCGGAGCGCCTGCTCCGAAGCCTGAAGGCGCGCCGGTTGCTGGACGGCTTGCGCGGAAAGCCGGCCGCCGATGTCGCCTCCCTGTGTCGCGCCATTGCGCACCTCTCGGTGCTCGCCGACGATCTGGGCGACGCACTCGAACAACTCGACGTCAATCCCTTGATTGCGTCAGCGGACGGTTGCGTGGCGGTGGACGCCCTGGTCATCGCGCGCCGCGAAGCCTGACGCCCACAGAGGATTCATCGCCAAATGGATACCGGTCTTTCGCCCGAACACCAGCAGCTCAGCGCCAAGGCCCGCGAATTTTGCGAGCAGGTCCTCCAGCCCCGCGAACTCGAGGTGGAGGAGAACCGCGGCCTGCCCGAAGCGAGCCGCCCCGAAATGCGCAAGGCGGTTTGTGATTGGGGGTTTGCGGGCATCAACCACAGCGTCGAAGACGGCGGCCAGGGCTACTCGATCTTCGAGCAGATGCTGATCAACGAGCAATTGGGGCGCGCGACCTGCGGACTCTGGGCCGTGGTGTGGCAACCCGCGATCTCGCTGCGCTTTGGCACCGAGGAGCAGAAGGAGCAGTACCTGCGGCCGAGCTGCCGGGGGAAGCGACGCGGCTGTTTCGCGATCACCGAACCCGAAGCGGGATCCGATCCGCGGCGCGTGCAAACCGAGGCCATCGCCGATGGCGACGGTTATCGGATCACGGGCGAGAAGTGGTTCGTCACCTCCTACAACGCCTCCGATTACATCATCGTGCACGCGCACGTCGACGGCGACCCCGACAAACCGACCCTCTTCCTGGTCGACGCGGACACGCCGGGCATCCGCCACCTCCGCTCGCCGCACTTCATGCACACCTTCATCTTCGACCACGCCGAGCTCGCGTTCGAAGACGTGCGGGTTCCCGCGACCGCTCGGCTCGGCGAAATCGGAGACGGTTTCGCGCTGACGAAGGATTGGTTCGTCGAAGCGCGCCTGCAGATTGCGGCGCACTGCGTCGGCGCGGCCACTCGCGCCGCAGAGGTCGCAAACGACTACGCGGAGGAGCGGATTCAGTTCGATCGACCGATCCGCGACTTCCAGGCGATCGAATTTGCGATCGCGAACATGGCCACCGAGATCATGGCCGCCAAATCCCTGCTCTACCGCGTCGCCGCGGAGATCACTCCCGAAGTCGATCGCAAGCGGATTCACGCGCGCGTCAGCGCGCTCAAGCTCTTCTGTTCGGAGATGGCCGGGCGCGTGGTCGACAGTGCGCTGCAGGTTCTCGGCGGCCGCGGTTACATGTGCGAAAACCCGGTGGAGCGCCTCTACCGGGATCTGCGCGTCGATCGCATCTGGGAGGGAACCTCCGAGATTCAACGCGCCATCATCGGCGGTCAGATCAAGAAGCGCGGCCTCGGCGTATACACCGAGTGGTAGCCGGCTCAGCGCTTGTCGCTCAGCTCTCGTCGTCGCTCGCCTCGACCCAGCTCGGCGCTCGTTTTTGTGCGAACGCCGCCATGCCCTCGGCGGCCTCGGGCGAGGCGAACAACTCTGCGATCTTCTCCGCCGCAGACGCGTAGGCGTCGTCCGGCGCGAGCCGTGGGATTTCGCGCACGAGCCGTTTCGCCGCGCTGACGGCACCCGGCGCGCCCCTCAGGATCGCATCGATCTCCGCTTGAACCGCGCCCTCGAAGTCATCCTCTTCGACGACGCGGTGAAGCAGCCCATAGCCCAACGCGTCGGTGGCGGAAAACCGCTCTCCCGTGAGAAACAGCCGCATCGCCTGGTGCTCGCCGAGTTTCGGCAGCACGACGACCGAGATGATCGCGGGAATCACACCGAGACGAACTTCGCTGAATGCGAATTTTGCAGCGTAAACGGCAATTGCGATATCGGCCGCCGCGATCAGGCCGATGCCCCCGCCGAACGCGTGGCCGTTGACGGCGCAGATCACCGGCTTGGGTCCCTCGCGCATTCGCTTCAGGATCTCGACGAACGCGTTGTCGCCCGCGCCATCGGCGATTCCCGATCCCCGGCTCTTCAGATCCGCACCCGCGCAGAAGACACCCCCGCTGCCCGTGAGCACGATGACGCGAACGCGCGGATCGTCGATCGCAGTCTGAAAGTGCCGCGACAGTTCCCCGAGCAGCGTCGACGAGAGTGCATTGCGATTTTCGGGGCAGTCCATCCGGATCCAGGCAGCTCGGCCTCGGATCTCGTACTCGCTCGCCTCGTCTCTGCCCATCCTCGGTCCTGGGCCTCCATTGCGATCGCCATCGCATCGAGCGATGACGGGCGACTCGAGAGGGCTCCATCATGTTTCCCGCGGTGAATCCTGTCAAGCGCGCCGAGAACGGCCCTCGCAGCTCGGGATTGATCGATGCAGCATCAGCCGTCAGAATGATGTTCGCGCCGCCGCGGCGGATCCATCCCGTGGGTTCGCCGGTCGGCTGCCGGTCTTCGATCGCGAAATCGCTGCGAGGAAATCCCGATGAACCAGGAAGTGATCATCACCTGTGCGGTAACGGGTGCGGGCGATACAGCGGGCGTGCACCCCGCGATTCCCGTAACGCCCGAGGAAATCGCCAACGCCGCGATCGAAGCCGCGAAGGCGGGTGCGGCAATCGCACACATTCACGTTCGCGATCTCGAAACCGGCAAAGGCGGCCGCGATCGCGCGCTGTTTCGAGAAACCGTAGAGCGCGTTCGCGAGAGCGGCACCGATGTGGTGATCAATCTCACGACGGGGATGGGCGGCGATTACATCCCGAGCGAGGCGGACCCGGCGGTGCCCGCTCCGGGGTCGGACTATGTGACGCCCGAGGAGCGCGTCCTCCACGTCGAGGAACTTCGCCCGGAAATCTGCAGCCTCGACTGCGGATCGATGAACTTCGGCCCGGGCCTCGCGCTCAACACCATCGATCACCTGCGCGTGATGGCCGAGCGCATCAAGGCCGCGGGCGTGAAGCCCGAGATCGAGGCGTTCGAACTCGGACACATCTGGCTCGCAAAACAACTCATCGCAGAGGGGATCATCGACGAGCCCCCGCTCTTCCAGCTCTGCCTGGGCATTCCGTGGGGTGCGGAAGCGAATGCCCAGACGCTGCTCACGATGCGCGAAATGCTGCCGGCGGGTGCGAATTGGGCGGCGTTTGGAATCGCCCGCATGCAATTCCCGATGGTCGCCCAGGCGATGCTCCTCGGCGGGCACGTCCGAGTCGGGCTCGAGGACAACCTCTATCTCGAACGCGGGGTGTTCGCGAGCAACGGCCAACTGGTCGAACGCGCGGTGAAGATCGTCGAAACTCTCGGCGGCCGCGTGCTGGGCCCGCAGGAGGCGCGCGAGAAGCTCGGGGTTGTGAAGCAGTGCTAGAACGCAAACCGGACGACGCCTCGGCGGACCGCATCGAGCGCATTGCAATCGTCGGCGCGGGCGTGATCGGCACCGGCTGGGCGGCCCGCTGCCTCGCGAACGGCCTGAACGTGGTCGCGACGGATCCGGCTGTTCGCGCAGAGGAGCGGCTGCGCGCGGGAGTTGCCAACGCCTGGCCCGCCCTCGAAAAGATCGGACTCGCCAAGGGAGCGGAGCCGGAACGGCTCGAGTTCTGCGCGAAACTCGAAGCAGCGGTCTCGCGCGCCGACTTCATCCTCGAAGCGGCGCCGGAGAACGAAGACATCAAGCGCAAACTCATCGCCGAGATCGACGCCAACGCGGCGCCGCACATCGTCATTGCTTCGAGTTCGTCCGGATTGCTGCCGAGCCGCATCCAGGCCGATTGCAGACATCCGGAGCGAGTCCTGATCGGCCACCCCTTCCACCCCGTCTACGTGCTCCCCATTCTGGAAATCGTGGGCGGCGAGAAGACCGGAGCCGCAGCCATTCGAAGCGCCGAAGCGTTCTTCCGCTCGATCGGCATGCGACCACTGCGACTGCGCACGGAGATCGAAGGCTACCTGGGCAATCGAATCCAGGAGGCCGTCTGGCGCGAGGCACTCCACCTGCTCGCAGACGGCGTCGCGACCACCGCTGAAATCGACGCGGCGGTCCGCCTGGGCCCGGGCTTGCGCTGGGGGTTCATGGGCCCGTTCCTCACCTTTCACATGGGCGGCGGCGAGGGCGGAATGGAGCACGTGCTCGAACAATTCGGCCCGACGCTGAAACTCCCCTGGACGAAACTCGAGGCGCCCGAGCTGACCGATGAACTCCGCCAGCGACTGATCGATGGCGTACGAAACCAGGCAGCCGGACACAGCACTGCGGAACTCGAGCGCCGGCGCGACGCATGCCTGATCGAAATCCAGCGGGTGATCGCGAAACACTGGCCGTTGTAGCGCGCCGATCGCCGCGCGAGCGACTGCGCTCACAGCACAAGTTTCGACCTCTACCAAAAGTGGGCCGCCCCTCGAGCGCTACAAGCCGCGACGGAGGCGCGCAGGCGATTTCTCAACGAAATCGAGCGCTAACCGCAGCGACGCGCAGCTGCGCCCGCGAACCCCACCAACTCAAGTGACAATAGAAGCGCCCCGATAACCGTCGTGGGTTCGAAGGGAGAACCGCGCGGAATGGAAGACAGCGCATTCATCGGCGGCGTGATCGCGGGCATCGTCTATCTGGCCGCCGGCATACGCCTCGTCCGCCTGAGTTGGCGCACCCAGGCGTCGCCCGAATTGATGCTCGGCCTCGCCTTCATCCTCTGGGCGCTCTCCTACGCTTGCTGGCAGATTCCGATCGCAACGGCCAATCAGCCCCTGACCCAGCCGCTGTTCTTCGCGGGCCGCGCCTTCACGAACGCGGGGACGATCTTCCTTGCGTATTTCGTCTGGGTCGGGTTTCGCAATCAGTCGCACTGGGCGAAATACCTCGTCCACGCGATCACGCTCGGTCTGTTGGCGGGGATGATCTTTTCGGTTGCCGAAGGCGATTGGGAGGGGATCCAGCCGACCGACAACCCGTGGTGGTATCTCGACTGGGGGGCCGGCTTCATGGCAATGGCCTGGGTCGGCGTCGAAGGTTTGATCGAATACCCCAAAGCGCGCAAGCGCGTGCAGCTGGGGCACTGCGATCCGCTCGTCTGCCACCGCCTCTTCCTCTGGGCCGTCGTCGGCATCGTCTGGACGGTGTACAACGGAGTGTACCTCTACCAGGTCGTCGAATTCGAGACCACCCAGATCTGGTCGGCGGGCATGGACCGCGCAATCGCCGCGACCGAAGCCATCGGCATCGCACTCGTTTGTCTCATCTTCTTCCCGCCGCGCTTCTACAAGCGCTGGGTTGCGGGCGCCGCTCCCGCGGCAGACTCCGAAGAGGCCTGAGCGGTGGAAGTATTCGAACACATCGGATCGGTCGCCTCGAGCCTGATCTACTTCGCGCTCGGATCCCGCTTGACCCTGCTCGGCGCGCGAACGCGATCGGGCGCCGAATGGCTGATCGGTTTGACATTTCTGAGTTGGGGAGCTTATTACGCCCTCTGGTTCCTCTCGATTGGGTTGCATAGCCAATCCGCTCTGGAATTTGAGATCTTCATCACGGCGCGCGCCATCGATTGTCTGGGAATGGCCTGTTTTGCGTTCTTCCCACTTCTCGCGTTTCGCCGAGGGTCGACCTGGGCGAAATGGCTGGCCGCATCCCTGGCAATCTGCGTGATCGCGGGAATCCCAGGCTCCAGCTGGGCGGGAGATCCCAAGGGCGTCAGCCCGCTGACGAACTTCTGGTGGTGGCTCGAATGGCTCGGCTCGGTCGGCTCTGGGGTCTGGATCGGGGTCGAGGGGATCCACCACTACGGGATCACGCGAGCGCGCGTTCGTCTGGGTCTTTGCGAGCCGATCGTGGGCCACCGCTACCTGCTCTGGGGACTCGCTGGGGTGTTCTGGACCTTGCTGGATATCATCGTCATCGGGCAATACGTCGACTTCTGGGCAACCCAGACCTGGTCCTCCGCGCTGGAAAATCTGGTCGGACTCTTGGAAATCGCGGCACTCGCGATGGTCTGGCTGGTCTACTTCGCTCCCGCCGCCTACCAACGCAAAATCAACGCGCCGGCGGCCTCGGCGTAGGGAGCGAATGGGAGTCGAAACAGAGCCCTCGCGGCGTCATCCAACCGATTCAAGCGTCACCGGCCTCAAGCGAATTCGGCCTTCCTCCGATACTGGTGCGGAACAGGCCCGCCGAACGCAGCGCGCCGAGATGACGGAGCGCGCCCGCGGAGACGGGCACTGGGGGGGAAGTGGAAGAGAGTGCCTACATCGGCGGCGTGATCGTCTGCCTCGGCTATCTCATCGTAGCAGCCCGACTCGCTCTACTCGGCGCAAAAACCCGCGAAATGCCTGAGCAACTGCTGGCCGTCACATTTCTCTTGTGGGGCGCCGCCTACGCGTGCTGGCAATTGCCGCTGGTGTCGGGAGACGATTCGATCTTCGCGCCGCTCTACGCCGCCGGGCGACTCTTGACCGATGCTGGAACGATCGCATCCGCGTTCTTTCTGCGCCTGGTGTTCCGCCCCAATTCGAGGGTTGCGACCGGCCTCGTTGCGGGTATCGCCATCGGCCTGGCGCTCGGGGTTGCGGGTTCCGGCTGGGTGGGCGACTGGGCATCCATCGATCCGCTCGGAAATCCCTGGTGGTGGGTAGAGTGGTCGGCGGTCACCGTATCGGTCGCCTGGATTGGAGTCGAGGGATTCCACCACTACGGCACGTCGAAGCTGCGCCGCCGACTGGGGCTTTGCAGTGCGCTCGACTGCAACCGCTACCTGCTCTGGGGGCTCTCGGGAGCCATCTGGGTGGTCTACGAACTCGTCTACGCAATTCAGCAGATCGAATTCAAGGCGACCGGTGTGTTTTCGGCCTCGCTCGATGCAATTGCATCGCTACTCGAAGTCGTTCCGATCATCTTGATCTGGTTCATATTCATTCCCCCCGCCGCCTACCAACGCTGGATCGCACGCTCGGATGCGCACCCGGCCGCCGCGGAGGACTGACTCATGGAGACGCCCCTTTTCGACTTCGCGGCACAGAAGCTCGAGCAGCACACGGGCTTCAGCCAACTGGAAGCCCGAGGAACGCTTCGAATTGCGGTAAAATCGGCCGGGCTGGAACCCAAGAGTCTCACCGTCGCCGAATTGCGCGTCGTGCTGGAAAAATTGATGCCCGGAGAACTCGAACAACGCGGCGTAAAAGACACCCTGAGCGTCTGCTCGGCCGTGCTGCGCGACCTCGAGGACGCACCGATCGCCGAGAGTGATTCGGACTCGAGCAATCCCGACGACATCTTCCGCAGGCTCGCCAAGGCCTGATCAGCCACAGAGGATGTGAGGGCAGCTGGAATCATCCAGGTTTGCTGCAAATCTCCGATCGGCGCGGAATACCAGCCAGGCGAGCGGCGCCCGCGCGCCCGAGGGCCTCAAGCTACGCGGCTCGCGTTCCGATTAGAAGCGGCAGGAGGTCTTTCGTCCAGTGGCCAGCAACTTCTTGCGATCGCTCATGGGACTCGACTCGAGGCGGGCGTTTCGCGTTCTGCAACTTGGAGCGCAGATTCGGCTTCCGTTCTACCTCCTGCTCATCACCGTCGCATTCATCTCGCTCTTCGCGTGGCATGCATACTCCGCCTACGCGGAGTTGTACGCGATGGTGATGACGAACGTACCCGATTCGTATCAAGAGCAGATCCTGCGCCAGACCCAGGATTTCAGCATCGTCGGAAGTGCAATTCTCGGCGGCCTCGTGTTGACGATACTCGGCTTCAGCATTGCCTACACTCATGTGCTTCTCGGCCCGATCGTCGCTCTGCGACGCCAAGTGCAATCGATGAAGGACGGCAACTATCGCACGCGCAACAAACTCCGAAAGACAGACGCGGCCCACCAGGGGCTCGCCGATGATCTGAACGAACTCTCGTCGATTCTGCAACACGCTCAGTCGAACGCACAGACCGGGCAGAACGCTCAACGCTCCGCCTGAAACACCAGCTCCCGACCAGCGGCCTGGGTCCACTCTTGCCGACAACCGAATTCCTTCTGCTAGCCTGACGGCGATCGAGCGGAGGGCCGGCGCGGATTTGCGTTCTCGCGGTTCGCCAATCCACCGGGTTGACGCAGAAGCGAATCGCACGGGCGCAATCCATCACATCGAACGAGGAGAAGGTTCATGACCTGGATCATCATCGGTGTAATCATTCTGGTACTCGGCGCCAGCGTGGTGGGGATCTACAACAAGCTCATCGCACTGAAGAATCGCTACCAGAACGCATTTGCACAAATCGAGGTTCAACTCAAACGCCGCTACGACCTGATCCCCAACCTGGTGGAAACCGTCAAGGGATACATGTCGCACGAGCGCGAGACGCTCGAAGCCGTCATCCATGCGCGCAATCAAGCGCTTTCGGGGCTGCAGCGAGCCGCCAGCGACCCGGGCGATCCGGGTGCCATCCAGAATCTCGCGAGCGCGGAAGGCGTGTTGGGTGGCGCGATGGGGCGGCTGCTGGCTCTCGCAGAATCCTACCCGGATCTCAAGGCCAGCGAGAACATGAAGCAGCTGACCGAAGAACTCACCTCGACGGAGAACAAGGTCTCCTTCTCCCGGCAGGCCTTCAACGACTCGGTGACTGCCTACAACATCTACCGGCAGAGCTTCCCCACGGTGATCTTCGCGGGCATGTTCGGCCACGCGCAGGACGCGTCGTTGCTCGAGTTCGATAGTGCGGCCATCGCGGAGGCGCCGAAAGTCTCATTCTCTTGATCTGATCGATGTCGACGAATTTTTTCGAGAACCAGGACGCCGCGCGCCGCAACACCAGGCACCTGGTACTGCTCTTCGGTCTCGCAGTCATCGCAATCGCGAGCATGCTCTACCTGCTCGCGGTTCTGGCCACCGGCGTGGAGCCCGCGAGCCCGCACGCCGAGCAGATGGTGATCTCGCCGCAGTGGTGGCAGCCCGACCTCGCGCTGGGCGTCGCGATCGCCACCGCCATCGTGGTGGGGGGTGGCAGCCTCTACAAGATCGCCCAGTTGCGAAGCGGCGGATCGGTGGTCGCGGAAGCGCTCGGCGGAACGTTGATCCCGGCCGGAACCCGCGACGCCGACGAGCGCAGGCTGCTCAACGTCGTCGAAGAGATGGCCATCGCCTCGGGCGTGCCGACGCCGCCCGTCTATCTGCTCAGAGACGAGCAGGGCATCAACGCATTCGCGGCCGGCTTCGCGCCGGCAGATGCCGTCATCGGTGTGACGCGGGGTTGCGTACAGCAGCTCAGCCGCGACGAACTCCAGGGAGTCATCGCTCACGAATTCAGCCACATCCTCAGCGGAGACATGGGGCTCAACATCCGCCTGATGGGGGTGATCCACGGGATCCTCATCATCGGCATGATTGGCTACTTCCTGCTGCGCTCGTCGCTCTTCGCGGGCTCCCATCGACATAGCGGCAGCCGCGACAAGAACGGCTTACCGATCGTCGCGGTGGGCCTCGGATTGATGGTGATCGGCTTCCTCGGAACCTTCTTCGGCAACCTCATCAAGGCTTCCGTGAGCCGGCAGCGGGAGTTCTTCGCAGACGCTTCGGCCGTGCAGTTCACGCGAAATCCGGGCGGCATCGCGGGCGCGCTGAAGCGGATCGGCGGCTACGAGAGCGGCTCGATTCTCGCGAACCCGAACGCTCCCGAAGCGAGTCACCTCTTCTTCAGCCAGGGATTGCGGGGCGGTTTCCAGCTGCTGTTTGCCACGCACCCGCCGCTCGAAGAGCGCATTCGGCGGATCGACCCGAGTTGGCAGCCCGGGACCCGGCGAGAGCGATCCGACGCCAT
Organism: Deltaproteobacteria bacterium; assembly: GCA_019313245.1. Taxonomy (GTDB): domain Bacteria; phylum Myxococcota_A; class UBA9160; order UBA9160; family SMWR01; genus JACZVU01. The sequence continues at coordinate 18,323 of JAFDBP010000201.1, read as the reverse complement.
TCTCGGCACGGCGATCGGCGCCGCGGGATTTGCGGCGGGAGGGCCCGCCGCGGCTGGCTCGGCTACCGGCGACGTCGCTGCGGGGAGCAGTGCGATCGGCCAGATCGGGCAGCCCACCGCCGAACACATCGCCTACGCGGCGGCGCTCGTCGAGCGCCTGCCCTCCGCGGTCGCAAACGCCGCGCGAGAACCCTACGGGGCGCGAGCCGTGATCTACGCGCTGCTGATCAACCGCGAGGGCGAACCGCGCGAACGACAACTCGAACAGCTCGCGCGCTTCGGAGAAGTGGGGATCGAAACCGAAACGATGCGCCTGCTTCCGGAAATCGAACAGCTCGAAGCGCGCTACCGACTGCCGCTGATCGACATCGCCCTGCCCTCTCTGTGTGCGCTGTCGCCCGCTCAATACCAGGCGTTCAAGACCAACCTGCGCGCGCTCGTCGTCGCGGACGAGAAGATCGAACTCTTCGAGTGGGTATTGCAACGCATGGTCTTCAGCCACCTGCGGCCCCACTTCGAGAGGGTGAAACCTCCGCGCATCCGCCACACCTCGCTGCGCAAACTCTCCGAGCCGTGCGCGGTGGTGCTCTCCATCCTGGCTCATGCCGGCAGCCCCGATGCGAACTGGGTTCAGCACGCGTTCGAACTGGGTGCGTCGCAGCTGTCGGGAGTTGGCATCTCGCTGCTGCCCCGGGAGCGCGCCGGACTTCGAGAACTCGATCGCGCACTCGATGAACTCGCGCAGGTCGATCCCAGAGTTCGCGAACAACTCCTGAAGGCCTGCGCGGCCTGCATCGCGGCCGATCGCAAGATCACCCAGGCGGAGGGCGAGCTCGTTCGCGCCATCGCAGATGGCATCGGCTGCCCGATGCCGCCCCTGCTTCCGGGCCAGCCGCTCTACTGAGCGACCTCGATCGCCCACATCGGAATCGCGCGGAAAGATCGGCCGGCGCAAATCCCGTGTCCTGCCCGAAGCCGGCGACTTTCGAACGCACATCGCGGTCGCCCAGCGCAGGGTTTTCGCGACGCCTCCGACCTCGTCACTTCGAAATCGAACCGAATTGGTCATGCAATTGACCCGTTCTGGTTCTGATCGGAGCACATCTCCTGCGCAACTTTGTCGGCAGCAATGCAGATCCTTTCTCCTACCGAGGGAAATGCCATGCGACGTCGACCGCACGACCGATTGCGACGAAACTGGAGCGACTCGATTTCCGGATCGAAAGGCCGCGCGACTGACCGGCTCGATGACAGGGGACGCACCCGTGTCGTCGTTTGTGCTGACCTGGAAGACCCGGACGTCGATTCGGTTTTCGAGCATCCCCACCCAGGGCTGAGCTGGAACGATCCGCGAGCTGCTACGGGCACGTCGAGCGGGTGGGCGATCGGTCGGGGCGGTGACGGGCCGCTTCGTCGAGAAGCGGTCGGGCGTCCGGCGCGGACATCCCAGACACGCGCCGGACGCCCCCCTCACCAGCTCGCGGTGAGGATCTACCGCGCGCTCTTTCTCGCGTCGCTCGGATGCATGTGCTTTGGGATGTTCTGGTTGGTCCTGCACCTCGGATCGCGCTGAACCCGGGCGGAATCGGACCCGCCCAAACAGGCGTCGCCTAACGGTACGGGTTCATCCGACAGCTTCCCGCCAGGGATCACCGCCGAGCGGAGATGCCCCGGGGGATTCGGCGCGAATCCAGCTCGCAGGGGGTCTCTAGCGGGAGAGGCGTCGTGCCGATAACCTTCCCGGTTCGGGCGTTACGCCCCTGGGATCGACGATGAGACGCACCCTGGTAGTCCTGGTTGGCATCTGGGCCTTCGCGGCACCCGCCGTGTGCCTCGCGCTGTGCCCGCCGATGCCCGCAGCGGTTGAAATCGGAGCGGGCGACGCCGAGCCCTCGGCGCCTGCCTGCCACCAGTCCGCTCCCATCCACGGAGACACGCAGGACTCGCAGCCCGCCTCCGCGCCCCAGCCGAACGGCGACTGCTGCGCGGAGCAGCAACTCCACACCACCCAGGCCAGCGGCCCTGAATCTCCGCGCGCGCCGCTGGCATCCGCCGTCGGCGCGACGGCCGAGATCGCCGATGCGGTCGCCCCGACGATCGTTTCGACGCTCCGCCTCGAAGTTCGACGCGTCTGTAAACCACACCAACAATCCAATCCGCCGCTTCTGATTTGATCCCCATCTGTCGTTGAAGCGCGCGCATTGCGCGCGCGCAGACGGGGTGGTGCCGCAATTCGACGGCATCTGCCCCCGGTCCAATTGCAGATGGAGAACCCATGTCGATCAACCAGAACCGCGTGCTGCGCAGTTGCGCGTGCGCGCTGGCCATCAACCTGTTCGTCGCGCACGGAGCGATCGCTCGCGCGATGAGCCCGCTTCAGATTCCCGACCCGCTACCGCTCGACTGGTGCCTGGATCGGGCGAACGTCGCCAATCCTTCGCTCGAAGCCAGCTCCGCCGAGGCGGATGCGGTACGGGCGAGCGTCGGCTCGGCGGGCAGGCTCGAAGACCCGCGATTCGGCTACGAGGCGGTCAATCTACCGACCGGTGATTTCGATCTCGACTCGACGCCGATGTCGGGCCACCAGCTCAGCTTGCAACAGAAACTGCCGATCCCGGGATTGCTGTCGGGCCGGAAAGCGGCCGCACACGCTTCCGCCGAGGCCGCGGAAGCCGCGCACGAAGATCGCCGAATGCGACTCGCTTCGGATATCGAGCGCGCCTGGAGTTCGCTCGCGTTTGCCCAGCGGGCGCTGGAGATCACGGACAAGAATCTCGTGTTGTTGAGGCAACTTCGCGAGATCGCCGAAACCAAGTACCGGGTCGGGTCCGGACTTCAGCAGGACGTCCTCCGCGCCCAGGTCCAACTCACCACGCTGCTCGGCGAGCGCCTTCGCCGCGAAGCCCTGTTGAAACAGAGCGAGGCCGCACTCGCGGCGCTGCTCGATCTTCCCGGCGAGCGGGAATTGCCGCGCACGGAAGAGCTCGACCAGCAGTCTGCGATCCCGGCTCTAACGGATCTACTGGCTCGCATCGACGCCGCGAGCCCGCTCTTGCGCGAACGGCGCGCCCGCATCGAAGCGGCCGAAAAGCGGGTTCGAACCGCAGAACTCGAGGGCTACCCGGATGTCGATCTTCGGCTCGGGTATCGGATTCGCGAAGACAGCGGAATCGACCCGGTCGACGGTCAGGATTTTCTCTCGGCGGGATTCACGCTGAGGCTTCCCGTCGACCGCGGCAAGTGGACGGCGAGGGTCGCCGAAGAGCGCGCGCGGCTGCGCAAGGCGAAAGCCGAGTACCGCGCTGCCCTCGCGGCGCTCGCCGATGAAATCAAGGTGGCCCACAGCCAACTCGTGCAGGCCGACGCAGAAGTCGAACTGCTCGTGACCGGGCTGCTGCCGCAGGCCCACCAATCCCTCGAATCGAGTCGATCGGGCTATCAGGTCGCCCGCATCGACTTCCTCAGCCTGCTCGACAGCGAGGTCAGGCTCTACGAAGCGGAGCTTCGCCTGGTTCGCGCCCGCGCGAGCCGTCGCGCGAGCTTCGCACAACTCGAGGCCAGCGTGGGAGAGGTGCTCCGATGAACGCAAAGCAGACTTTCGGCATCGCAATTGCGCTGGCGCTCGCACTGGCCGTCGGCTGGTTCGGCAAAGGCCTCCAGGCGCCCCCGGGTGCGCCGGATCAACACACAGATATGCCATCGGGCGCGGTCGACGGCCCCTGCCCGGACGGATCGCAGCCGCTTCACTGGGTGGCCCCGATGGATCCCAACTTCATCCGCGATGAGCCCGGCAAATCGCCAATGGGGATGGATCTGGTTCCGAAATGCGCGAGCACTTCCATCGAGAAATCCGAGGGTCAGGTGAAGATCGATCCCACGGTGGTGCAAAACATCGGTGTTCGGACGGAGCGCGTCGAGCGACGTGTGCTGGAGCGCATCATCCGATCGGCGGGAAGGGTCGATTACGATGAACGACTGGTTGCCCATGTACACACCAAGGTGCAGGGTTGGGTCGAAAAGCTATACGTAGACTACGAAGGCCAGCGGGTCGAGCGCGGCCAACCGCTGCTCGAGATCTACTCTCCCGAACTCGTCTCCACCCAGGAAGAGATCCTGATCGCGGTTCGCTACCGCGAAGAGACGAAGGACAGCCCGTTCGTCGATGTCCGGCACGGCGGCGCCTCGCTGCTCGATGCCGCCAAACAGCGCCTCGCACTCTGGGACGTACCCGAGCGCGACATTCAACGCCTGATCGAAACCGGCGAAACCCGCAAGACCCTCACCCTCTACGCGCCGAGCCGCGGCGCGGTGACGCATCTGATGGTGCGAGAGGGAATGGAGGTCGCCCCGAATTCGAATCTCTACACCATCGCCGACCTTTCACGGGTCTGGGTCTACGCGAACGTCTACGAATACGAACTGCCGTGGGTCGAGCTGGGGCAGCGAGCCATCGTCGAGATCAGCTACCTGCCGGGTCAGAGCTTCGAGGGCACGGTGACACACATCGATCCCTTCCTGGACCCCGCCACGCGCACCGCGAGGGTTCGCCTCGAGCACGCCAATCCGGACGGGCTCTTGAAGCCCGAGATGTTCGCCAACGTGAGCATCATCGCCGATGCGCAAGACGACGCGCTCGCCATTCCGGAGGAGGCGCTGATCCGATCGGGTCGCCGCAACCTGGTCTTCGTCGCGCTCGGCGAGGGGCGCTTCGAACCGCGGGTCGTAGAGGTGGGGAGTCGGACGGGTGATGGATGGATCGAAATTGGCGGGGGCCTGGCCGAGGGCGAAGTCATCGTTTCTTCGGGCCAGTTCTTGATCGACAGCGAGAGCAGGCTTCAGGAGTCGCTCCAGAAGTTTCTCTCGCATCGAGAGGAAGAGCCGCCCGCTCACCACCACCACGAGATGATGGACATGGGGAGCTAGGCGATGCTGAGGCAGATCATCGCGAGTTCCGCGGGAAACCCGTTTCTCGTCAGCTTGCTGACATTCTCACTCATCGCGTGGGGCGGCTACGCGATGCTCAACACCCCCGTGGACGCCATTCCCGACCTCTCCGACGTGCAGGTAATCGTCTTCACCGAGTACCCCGGACAGGCGCCCCAGGTCGTAGAAGATCGCGTCACCTACCCGCTATCGACCGCCATGCTCTCGGTCCCGAACTCGAAGGTGGTGCGCGGCTCTTCGTTCTTCGGCCTGTCCTTCGTCTACATCATTTTCGAAGACGGTACGGACCCCTACTGGGCGCGCAGCCGCGTGCTCGAAAACCTGAATTTCGTATCTGCGCGGTTGCCCGCCGGCGTCACCCCCAGCCTCGGGCCGGATGCCACCGGTGTCGGCTGGATCTACGAATACGCGCTGGTGGATCGAACGGGTCGCCACGATCTCGCACAGCTTCGCTCCATCCAGGATTGGTATCTGCGCTACGAGCTGCAGGCGGTAGCCGGCGTAGCGGAGGTCGCCAGCGTCGGGGGCTTCGTCCAGCAGTACCAGATCGAAGTAGATCCCAACATTCTCGCATCCCTCGGAATCTCTCTCGCCCAGGTGCGGAGCGCCGTCGCGCGCAACAACGCAGATGTGGGCGGCAAGTTGATCGAGTTCGCGGAAACCGAGTTCATGGTCCGCGGAAGGGGTTACCTGGGCGGCATCGAGGACCTGAGGCAGGTCGCCGTCGGGACCACCGGGAGCGGCGGTGTCCCGATCCTGTTGCGAGACATCGCGACCATCCAGCGGGGCCCGGAGTTGCGGCGCGGCCTGACGGATCTGGATGGTCTCGGCGACGCACCCGCGGGAGTCGTCGTGATGCGCTACGGCGAAAACGCGCTCGAGACGATCGAACGGGTGAAGCAGCGGATGACCGAACTCGAGGCCGGACTGCCCGAGGGCGTCGAAATCGTCACCACCTACGACCGCTCGAGCCTGATCAAACGGGCAATCGGGACGCTCTCGAAAAAGCTGCTCCAGGAGATCGCCATCGTCTCGCTGGTCTGCTGCGCGTTTCTCTTCCATCTGCGCAGCGCGTTCGTCGCGATCGTGACGCTCCCGCTCGGAATCCTCTTCTCGTTCGTCGTGATGTACCACCAGGGCCTGAACGCGAACATCATGTCCCTCGGTGGGATCGCGATCGCAATCGGCGTGATGGTCGATGCGGCGATCGTGATGATCGAGAACGCGCACAAACATCTGGAGCGCGACCGCGGCGCAAAACCGCGGCGCGTGGTCGTCACCGAAGCCGCGATGGAAGTGGGCCCCTCCCTCTTCTTCTCGCTCCTCGTGGTCGTCGTGTCCTTTCTGCCGGTTTTCAGCCTCGAGGCCCAGGAGGGCCGACTCTTCTCGCCACTCGCCTACACCAAGACCTACGCAATGCTCGGAGCCGCACTGATCTCGATCACCATCGTACCCCTGCTGATGATCTGGCTGATCTCCGGCAAGCTGCGCCGCGAGTCCGACAATCCGCTCAACCGCTGGATGACGGCGGCCTATCGGCCCGTGATCGACGCCGCGCTGAACCGCAAGCTCGTCGTGCTCGTGGCCGCGGCGCTCGCGCTGGCCCTGACCTGGTTTCCGATCCAACGCCTGGGCATCGAGTTCATGCCGCCACTGAACGAAGGCGACCTGCTCTACATGCCGACGGCGGACCCCGGCGTCTCGATCACCAAGATGCGCGAAATCCTCCAGCAGACCGATCGGGTCATCGCTCAATTTCCCGAAGTCAAACGCGTGTTCGGAAAAGCCGGCCGCGCAGAGACGGCGACGGATCCCGCACCGCTCGGCATGATCGAGACGACGATCATGCTCGAGAGCGAGGAGAAATGGCGCCCCGGCATGACGATGGAGAAATTGATCGCGGAACTCGATCAGGCGCTTCAGTTACCGGGCCTGCGGAATGTCTGGACGATGCCGATCAAGACGCGAATCGACATGCTCGCCACGGGAATCAAGACGCCGGTGGGAATCAAGATCGCGGGCTCGGACCTCGAAGAACTCGGTCGCATCGGCGAGCAGGTCGAAAGCATCGTCAGCGGGCTACCGGGGACGCGCAGTGCGACGTCCGATCGGGTCACCGGCGGGAACTACCTCGACTTCGACATCGATCGACGAGAAATCGCCCGACACGGCCTCAGCGTGAACGACGTCCAGATCACCATCGAGTCTGCGATCGGCGGGATGAACGTCAGTTGGAGCATCGAGGGCCGCGAGCGCTACCCGATCAACATCCGCTATCCGAAGGAGCTCCGGGATGACCTCGCCGACTTGCGGCGCGTGATCGTGTCGTCTCCCAACGGGGCTCAGGTTCCGCTCGAACAGCTGGCGCAGATCGAATTTCGCAAGGGCCCCGCTTCGATCAAGACCGAGAATGCGCGCCTCAACGTCTGGGTGCTCGTCGATCTCGAGGGGATCGATGTCGGCAACTGGGTCGCGCGCGCCCAGCGGGAACTCGCCGAGAAGCTCACGCTGCCGACGGGTTATTCGATCTCCTGGAGCGGCGAGTTCGAGTACATCGAGCGCGCCCAGAAACGCCTCGCGATCGTGATACCGATCACCCTCGGCATCATCTTCGTGCTGCTCTTTGTGAATTTTCGAAAGGTCTCGAACACCCTGATCGTGATGACGACCGTCCCGCTTTCGCTGATCGGAGGCTTCTGGCTGCTCGACGCGCTCGATTACGACTTCAGCGTAGCCGTCGGGGTCGGCTTCATTGGCCTCGTTGGGATTGCGACAGAAATCGGTGTCGTATTGATCGCTTTCCTGGAAGAAGCGGTGTCGCGGTACGAGGTGGAGGGCCGCCTGCGGACGCGCCGGGATCTGGACGCGGCGGTCCGCGAGGGCGCGCTGCTGCGACTGCGACCGATACTGATGACGGTGACGTCGACCATGGCGGGCCTGCTGCCGATCCTCTGGGCGTCTGGAACCGGCGCGGAGGCGATGAGCCGAATCGCCACGCCCATGGTCGGCGGACTCGCCTCGGCCAGCGTGCTCGCACTGGTCGTGATCCCAGCGGTGTTTGCGCTGATTCGCGGCCGTGACCTACCGTGTGGCGACGAAGAGTAGGTCTACGCACGGTTGGCGCAGTGCGTAGTGGTTTGGCGCTTTCAGATGGTCGATTGAGCTCAGCAAATCCTCGACCGGGAGTAATCCATGACCCGAATCACTGCCTCGATGACCGCACTGCTCGTTTGGACACTGGCTTCGCCGGCCAACGCCGTGCCGACCGCCGAAGAACTGCTGCACGCGATTGGCTTTTCGGCCGACGCGAAGCAGCAGGTGCTCGACGGCAAATTCGTCAGCACCAGCCTCGAGCCGACCTCCGAACGCGAACTCGCGATGGCGCTGGCGTTCTTCGTCAGCGAGCCGCCGGCAGAGCTGATCGAGGAGGCCAAGAAGAATCTGGTCGCGGCAACCGATCCCGACACCATTTCCCACGGCGCCATCTCGGGAAGTGGAAAGCCGGAGGACTTCGCGGCCGTCTCGTTCGGATCAGACGCGAAGAAGCAGGCCAAGACCTTCCTCGCGGCGGGGCCCGGCGAAGATTTGAATCTGTCGACGGCGGAGATTGGCGCCTTCCGCGCGCTCGCCAAACAGGGTGCCGATGAGCAGGCCGTCGAAGACCAGCTGCGAAAGCTGCTGCTGGCGCGCTTCCAGACCTACCGCGCCAGTGGACTCGACGGGATCGCCGCCTACGCGCGCAGCGATGACAAGCAGATCGATGCCGGCGCTGACATTCGACGCGCCGTGGAAGCGGCGGGCCATTTGAAGGCGAACGCTCCGAACTTCTACGCTGCGTTGTTGAATTATCCCAGGTCCCGCCCTGCCGAGCTCGAAGAGGACTTCGGCTGGACCCACTACATGGCCCACGGAACCCCGGTCTTCCTGCTCAGCCATCGCATCTGGATGCCGGAAGGCGACGCCTGGGTGATGGCAAGCCGCCAGTTCTACGTGACGGCCAGTTACAATGCCGTTCAGATCGTCGCGGGCTTCCTGCCCGTGAAGAACGGCACGCTCGTCGTCTACGTGAACCGTACGTCGACGGATCAAGTCACCGGTTTCGGAGGCTCGGGCAAGCGAGCGATGGGCACCAAGGTGATGACCTCCCAGATCGAGAGCCTGTTCGAAAAGGTGAAGGCGGCCGCAGAGAAATAGATCCGTCGAGCCGGGTGCTGAACGCGAAACCCCACGCGCCGGCGGTAGAGGCACGACCGACCGCCGATCGAGTAGTTTTCCGACTGCCGCGTTAAGCTCCAATCCGATTCTTGGAGGTTTCATGTCACGCGCAGCGACCGCTCTCTGGCTCCTGGCCACCACCCTGCTCTGCCTGGGCATGACCTGCGCTCAGGCGCCGCCAGTCGAGTTGGCAACCCTGCCGGCTCCGGCCGAATCGGAATTGATCTCGTTTGACGAGCAGGTGAAGCCCGTGCTCGATCGTCGCTGTGTGGTCTGCCACGGTTGCTACGACGCTCCGTGCCAGCTCCTGCTCTCTTCCCACGAAGGAGTCGATCGCGGCGCGACCAAGGATCCCGTCTACCACTCGACGCGCCTCTTGACCGCGCCCCTGACGCGTCTCGAGATCGACGCGCAGACCACCGCTGAATGGCGAGAGAAGAATTTCTATTCCGTATTGGAGAATTCCGCCAGCGAAGGCTACGGATCGCTGCTGCTCAATATGCTCGCTCTCGGGCAATCTCGACCCGTGACCCCCGACGCCCGACTTCCCGAAGACTTTCCGCTCGCCATCGATCGCGAACTCTCATGCCCGACCGAGGCCGAATTCGAAGCCTACGCACGCGAACACCCACTGGGCGGTATGCCCTACGGGATGGCGCCCCTGACCGATCGAGAGCTGGGTGTGCTGTCCAGCTGGGTCCAGCAGGGTGCGCCGCCGCCTCCGGCCCCGCCACCGCCTCCGAGAGCCGCGCTCGTACAGATCGAGCAGTGGGAAGGCTTTCTCAACGGCCCCTCACTCAAGCAACGCATCACTTCCCGCTACCTCTTCGAGCATTGGATCTTTGCTCATCTCTACTTCGAAGATCTGCCGACGGGCCCCTTCTTCCGCATCCTGCGCTCTTCGACGCCACCCGGAGCGCCCGCGGTCGAGATTGCAACCCGCAGGCCCTACGACGATCCGGGCCCGGAAGACTTCTGGTACCGACTGGTGCCGATCGAGTCGACGATCGTCCACAAGACCCACATCGTCTATCCGCTCGGCGAGTCGCGCATGCGCCGCCTCTCCGAGCTCTTCCTCGCGTCGGATTGGGAACCCTCGAAGCTGCCGGAGTACGACGCCAACGAGGGCTCGAATCCATTCGAGACATTCGCGGAGATCCCGGCGCGCTCTCGCTATCAATTCCTGCTCGACGATGCTCAATATTTCGTGATGACGTTCATTCGCGGACCGGTCTGCCGCGGTCAGGTTGCAGTCTCCGTCATCGAGGACCACTTCTTCGTCACCTTTCTCGACCCGGACAGCGACATGTCCATCGTGGACGACACATTCCTCGACGAGACAAAGAGCCTATTGAGCCTTCCGGGAGAAAACGAAAGCGACCTGGCGGTCGGTCGCCTCTGGATCAAGTACAACATCGCCCAGCGCCGCTATCTCGCTGCCCGCAAGAAGTTCTACGCCCTGCACGATCCCGACAACCTCGGCCCTACGCTCGACGCCATCTGGGATGGCGACGGACACAATCGCAACGCACTGCTCACGGTATTCCGACATTTCGACAACGCCACGGTCGTCCAGGGCTTCGTCGGAGAGATCCCGAAGACCGCGTGGGTGATCGACTTTCCGCTATTCGAGCGAATCTACTACGATCTGGTCGCAAACTTCGACGTCTTCGGAAACGTGGGGCACCAGATCTCCACGCGGCTGTACATGGACCATCTGCGCATGCAATCCGAGAATCTCTTCCTCGCCTTCCTCCCGGCCGACCGCAGGCAGGAGATTCGCGAGTCGTGGTACGTGGGCGCCGAGCGCGATCGATCGTATCGGGTCAACAAGATCGTCAGCATGGATCACGGAACGCAGATTCAATTCGAAACCGCGGACGTCAAGAAAGAACTGCTGGAGAAGATCCTGGCTCGCAACCCCGCGGTTGCGGGGCCGCCCGACCGGCTGAATCGCTGCGGCGAGCCGCCCTGTGACTTGCCGAAGGCCACCCCGATCGAACAACGCGTGCAGCGCGCACTCCAACGGATCACCGGAAGAACGGGCGCATGGGTTTCCCAACTGCCCGAGATGGCATTTCTGGTCGTTCGGTCCCGCCACCAACCCAGACTGGACGCGAGCTACACGCTCGTCCACAACCGCGCTCACACGAACGTGGCGGCAATGTTCGGCGAAGACAAACGGCTGATTCCCGAACAGGACACGCTCACGATCGTCCGCGGTTATCTGGGCAGCTACCCCAACCTGCTGTTCGAAGTCGACATAAACGACCTCGAAACCTTCACGCATACGCTGATGTCGATCGAGAATGCGACCGACTTCGAAAAATTCGTCGACCGCTGGGGAATCCGCCGCACGAGCCCCCGTTTCTGGAGCACGGTCGACTGGATTCACCAGGACGCGCGAAGGCGAAGACCCACCAAGGCCGGCATCTTCGATTTCGGCCGCTACCAGAACCTCTGAACTCAGGAGAGCGAAACCATCCGCGATAAGGGGCAGTCCGACATGAAGCAACCTTCACAATCCGCAGCGATGTTCGATCGATTCTTCCACTCCGAAGTTTCGGGAAGCTTCGTGCTGATGGCCTGCACGGTCGTCGCGCTCTTTTGGGCGAATTCGCCCTGGTCCCAGAGCTACGCCGACTTCACGCACGTCAAGGTCGGCTTTTCGTGGGGCGGCGCCTCGCTCTACATGTCGCTCCAGCATTGGATCAACGATGCGCTGATGGCGATCTTCTTCTTCGTCGTCGGCCTCGAGGTGAAGCGCGAAATCATGGTCGGCCAGCTCTCGTCGCTGAAGAAGGCGGCACTGCCGGTCTCCGCGGCGGTTGGGGGAATGGTGGTTCCGGCCGCCTTCTACTTCGCGATGAACGCGGGCGGACCGGCCGCACCGGGCTGGGGCATCCCGATGGCGACCGACATCGCGTTTGCGCTCGGGCTTCTCGCGCTGTTCGGCAGCCGCGCTCCGATCGGACTCAAGGTATTCCTCACCGCGCTCGCGATCGCAGATGACATCGGCGCCGTGCTCGTCATCGCCTTCTTCTATACCGGGAATCTCAAATTCGGCGCGCTCGCCGTCACCGGCATCTTCATGCTGCTGATTGCGGGCGCCCGCGCAGTCGGCATTCGGCGCACGGGGATCTACCTGCTGCTCGCAACCGGGGTCTGGCTGAGCGTATTGACATCTGGAATCCACGCGACGGTTGCGGGCATCCTCGTCGCGATGCTCGTTCCGATCCGAGCGAAGATCGAGCCCGAAAGCTTCATGCAGCGCGCGAAAGATCGCCTTGCCGAACTCGAATCGACGACACTCACCCGCGACAGCATGGTGCGCGACAACACCCAACTCCACGCCCTCGACGACATTCACGAGGCGTCGGGCGACATGATCCCACCGGGCCTCGCACTCGAACACCGCCTTCACCCGGTTCAATCCTTCCTGATCCTGCCGCTCTTCGCGCTCTTCAACGCCGGCGTCTATCTGGGCGGTGACGCGCTGGGACAGACGACGGATCCGATCGCGCTCGGAATCATCCTGGGACTCGTTCTGGGCAAGCAGATCGGCGTGCTCGGATTCAGCTGGCTCAGCATCAAGAGCGGCTGGGCGGATCTCCCCGACGGGGTCAACTGGCGTCAGATCTGGGGCGTATCGTGTCTGGCCGGTGTGGGGTTTACGATGTCGCTATTCATCGCAGAGCTGGCTTTCGACGACCCGACCCAGATTGCAAAGGCCAAGCTCGGTATCCTCGCAGCGTCGCTGCTTGCGGGAGTGATCGGCTATTCCATACTCCGCTGGTCGCTTCCCAAAGTTGCAAATCCCGCAAGCCGCTAGACGAGCGCTGGAGCGACGCGGCGAAGTTTGGAGGCGAGAAGGCGGCCGGGAACAATCTGGAGTGATTCATGCCGAATTGGCGCGCCCGCTGCGAGAATCCGCGATGCAACGCTCGCGGCTCGGCGCCCGCGATCTACCTGACTCTCGCATCGCTGCTGCTCCTGACCACGGCTTGCGCAAAGGCTCCCCGTTGGACCTCCGAGGACGATCCTTCGAGGTCGGATGTCACCCTTCTCCTCGAAGGCGAGACCAGGGGTGACATCCTCGAGCCTGCCGCGTCGGAAATAGCCGAGATTCCGATCCGAGAGAAGCTGCGCCCTTGCTGCGCGTTCGGAACCAACCTCAAGGTGAAGCTGGGCGCGGTACCGGTGCCCGGTTTTCGCATCGGCAACATCATGGAACTCGACGGCGTGGGCCCGCATACCTACGACAGCGGAGCGCTCACGCGAGCGGTCCAGGCGAGCGCCAACAACTCTGGAAGCCGCGAGAACAACGGACTGCTCTACACCTGCCGCGGTGGATTCATCGATACCGCCCACGTGCGAGACTACGTCGACTGGACGATCTACCTGGCGGCCGAATTGGCGCGCAACCTCAGACGGGGCGTGACGATTGAGCTCCCCGACGAGGGAGGTCAGCGTCGCATCGTCTCCGAGCCCGTCGATCCGGACCTGATCGATCGCTACGGCATCACTCGCATCACGCTTCGGCTGGCTCAGTGGATCGGCTTCCAGCTGTCGGTCTGGCACGAGATTGCGACCTGGTTCGGCTGGTCGTGGGTGAAGACCTTTCCGGAAACCGCCTCGGCCTTCTCGCCCGAGGATCTCTATTCGAACATCCTGGGCGTGAAGATCATCGGAGGGCTTGCCGAGCGGCGCTCCGCACGCACCGAACACCTCTACAACAAGGCCGTGGACATCTGGCTCGCCTTGGTGCTCAGGCACCTGGAACCGGTGCCGAAGTCGGTGGCCGTCGAGGCCATGCATTCGGTCGATGGGTATTGGTGGGACTCCGCTCGGCGCCTGCCCGATAAGGAACTCACACTGCGACGCAACTTCGATATCGACACGACGGTCACACCCTGGCTGATTCCCTCTGAGCGCGCCCCGGAATCACTGCGCGAGATTTGCGGCGATGATCCCAAGCCCGTTGCAATCGCGAACCCCGACAGCGCACTCGACATGCCGCTCTCGAATTGGGTGAGCTTGTGGATCGACGTGGACGACGACCTCGCCACCCAGACGCCCTTCAGCGAAATCGGGCGAACGGTGAGCCAAGCGGATTTCCCGCGGATCATCGAAGCGATCCGCGCCCAGAACCGCGAAGAGTTTGGATCCGATGCCGATCGACCCGACTGATCGCCCGGGCTCGAAAAGATCGGATAGGATGCTCAATTCCGGGAGCCGATTGGAATGTTTCGAAGCGCGCTTCTCACATGCCTGTTCGCGACCCTGGCGGGCTGCGCAGGGCCTTCGGCCGATTTGATTCCCGTCTCGAACGACCGGGTCTCGTGCGAAGAACCCGGGCCGGGCGCGCCGCTCGAGATCCGCTACCTCGGCAGCGGAGGGCACCTGATCCGTCGCGGTCCGACCGCGATCATGACGGCGCCGTTCTTCTCGAATCCGGGCCTGTTTCGCGTCGGAATGGGCCGCATTGCGCCGGATTCCGCTCGCATCGACGCGGCGGTCGCAAGGATCCTCGCAGACGGCGGACGGGTCGACGACGTTCGGGCGATCCTGGTGGGGCACGCCCACTACGATCACCTGATGGATCTCCCGCACGTCTGGCGCGAGTACGCGCCCAGCGCAAAGATCTTCGGATCGCTCACCGCTAGGCACATCCTGCGCGGATTCGAAATTCCGGACGATCGGATCGAGGCGCTCAATTCGAATGCCGCGAGTCGCTGGTCTGCGGGGCGCTGGATTTCGCTCGGCGACGTGCGCTTCATGGCGATCCAGTCCGAGCACGCTCCGCACGCATTCGGCATCAAACTCTACGCTGGAGAAATCCGCGAGGACCTGGAGCGCCCGCCTCGCCGCGCGACGGAGTACAAGGAGGGCCAGACCTTCGCCTTCCTGATCGACTTCCTGGATCCGGATGGTTCCGTGGCGTTCCGCATCCACTATCAAGATTCGGCGAGCAACACACCGCTCGGTTACCCGCCCGCGCTCGATGAAAATGATCGGCAAGGCACTGACGTCGCGATCGTATGCGCGGCTTCTTTCTCGCAGGTCGAAGGGTATCCCGAGGGAATCCTGCGAGCAGTCGATCCGCGATACGTCGTACTGGGTCACTGGGAGGATTTCTTCCTCTCGCAGGAGAAGCCCCCGCGCCCGGTGCCCATGACCGACGTCGCGGAGTTCGTCGCGCGCACCAAACGCGTATTGCCCGAAGATGCCCACTGGGTGCTGCCCGAGCCTCACGCGGTGCTTCGAGTCGAACCGTGCGCCAGGTGAGCGCCCGGCTCGTGTGAAGTTGCAGGATCGCGTAGACTTCGAACGCGTGGAGAGCCACGCCACGGGGTCGATTGACCGCGACCAGAGCGGCGGGCCCGCAGCGCCAAAATCGATGACACCCAGCTGGAGGAATTGCAAATGGTGACGAACCAACACGCGCGCCGCACGGCGACAGCGCTCGCCTGGATCTCGATTTCGGTCCTGATCGCCATCGCGATGGGGTGCGCGAGCGCGAGAGTGACGTCGACGCCGGAGCCTGGCGATCCAGGGATGCTGCCCCGACCGAGCGTGATCTACATCTATGACTTCGCGGTCTCCCCCAACGACGTGGTGATCGACACGCTCGGCGCCGAGTTCACGAGCGAGAGCGAAGAACTCACTAAAGAGAAGAAACAAGCGTACGCGACAGCGGACGCGCTCTCGAAAGCGATCGTCGAACAACTCCAGAAACAGGGCATCAACGCCCAACGCGCCAAAGATGGAGACATTCCACCGCTGAACGCGCTGGTGCTCAAGGGCCAATTCATCACGATCGACAAGGGAAGCCGCTTCAAGCGCATGGTGATCGGCTTCGGGGCGGGCAGCAGCGAGCTCCGCGCGAACGTGCAGGCCTACCAGGCGACCGCGCGCGGACTCCACCCCATTGCAGAAGCCGTGGCGGAAGCCAAGGGGTCGAAGGCGCCGGGCATGGCGATCCCGGTGGCCGGAGGAGCGGCGATGGGTTCTGCCGCAACCTCCGCCATCGTCAGTGGCGGATTGAACGTCGCCAGGGAAACCCGAGCCGCCATGTCCCCGGACGTGAAGCGGATGGCCGAGAAGATCGCCGAGCGCGCGAAGGCCTTCTACGTGCGCCAGGGCTGGCTCTGACATCGATACCGGGCCAGTCTGAATCAACTCGCGAACGAACACCGACGGGAGACACTGGCCGTGCCGGATCGCAAACCGCTCACCCAACACGGCTTCCTCGAGCTGCCGGTCACCCGCGACCTCTCGGAGGTGCGCGCGGACGTCGCCATCCTCGGCGTGCCCTACGACCTCGCGACGACCGGACGCTCGGGTACCCGGGAGGGACCGCTCGCCGTGCGCCGGGCCTCGTGGCAGATGAGTTGGGAGGCGCGGCGCTGGCCGTGGCGCTTCGCGCTCGCCGATCGACTCGGCGCAATCGATTACGGCGACGTGATCTTCGATCCCGGCAACCACCAGCAGATGGTCGACGTGCTCCAGCAAGACGCTCGAACCCTGCTCGACGCGGGCAAGACGATTCTCTCCCTGGGCGGGGATCACTACATCTCGCTCCCGCTCTTGCGCGAGCACGCTCGCGCGCACGGCCCGATTTCGCTGGTCCACTTCGACGCGCACTCCGATACCGAACCGATCGAGGGCGGCTTCAATCACGGCAGCATGTTTCGAGAGGCGCTGCTGGAGGGCCTGCTCGACCCCACCCGCTGCGTGCAGATCGGGATCCGCACGGAGTACGAGTACGACGACCATCCTTTCAAGGTGCTCGACGCCGCGTGGGTCAACCTCCATTCGGCTCGCGAGACGGGTGAGGTCATTCGCCGCACCATCGGAGAGACACCCGCTTACGTCACGTTCGACATCGACTGCCTCGACCCGGCGTTCGCACCGGGCACCGGCACGCCCGTCCCGGGCGGAATTTCGACGCAGCTCGCACTCGAGATCCTCAGAGAACTCGTGGGCTGCAATTTGATCGGAATGGACGTGGTCGAAGTGGCGCCCGCCTACGATCACGCGGAGATCGCGGCGCTCGCCGCCGCGACGATCGCACTCGAACTGCTCTACATCAGAGCCGCGACGCCCGCGGATCTGGCTGCGGCGCGCGGAACCGGCAACTCCTAGGCAAGTCGCGCCGCGCGCTCTCGCCGAATTGCGACCGAATCTTCCGACCGATCTCGATCGAATTGGCCACATATTGATTGGGAATCCGTGTACGCTATCGGGTCTGGACGGCTTCTGACCGATGAAGAGAGTCGAGGTCAACCATTAGGCGGGGAGAGCTTGAACGCATGATCCACCGGTCCATCCGTCATTGCGCCGCGCTGGGCGTTGCAATCGCGGCACTCGTGGCCGCGGCGGCAGCGACCGCGCAACCGATCGGCAACTCTCGACCGCAACTCGATCCGAGACTCGCGGACGAGCTGGAATACCCGGTTCCCGCCGAGGGGATCGCGATTCGCGTCACGCTGAAGCGCGACGACCTCGACCCCCCGGGCTTCGCGCGGCGCGCAGCGGTCCGCGCGCGACAGGGTCGGGCCCTCGGGGTGCTGCCGGCCGGATCCTTCCAGCTGAAGTACCGCTTCGAATCGCTGAGTGGATTTGCGGGCCGCGCGCGGGCCGACGCGATCGAAGCGCTGCTCCGCCACCCGGAAGTCGCCGCGATCCACCTCGACACCGAGGTCCGCGGAACGCTCGCGCAGGGTGTCGCGCTGATCGGCGCCGACTCGGCGCACGCTTCGGGCATCACGGGTGCGGGCGTGAATATCGCAGTGCTCGATACCGGAATCGACACCGACCACCCCGACCTGCTCGACGACGTCGTCGCCGAGCAGTGCTTCTGCAACGACCACCCGGCGCCCAATCGGGGCTGTTGCCCGGATGGCGCCATGCAGCAGAGCGGACCGGGCAGCGCGGAGGACGACAACGGTCACGGCACGCACACGGCCGGCATCATCACCTCCGCTGGCGTCGTCTCTGCGCCCGGCGTCGCGCCCGACGCGGGCATCGTCGCGATCAAGGTCTTGAGCGCGTCGGGCTCGGGCTTCAGCTCGAGCATCGATGCGGCCTTCGACTGGCTGGTCACCCATCACCAGTCACTCGGGGTGCGCGTGGTCAACGTGAGCCTCGGAGACGGCGGC
>JAFDBP010000200.1 GCA_019313245.1 Deltaproteobacteria bacterium | reverse complement strand
CGCGCACGTCGCAGATCGGGAAGGTGACGCGATCGCGCAGGCGATCGTAGTGGCCGCCGGATTTTCGCTCTGCGATCAGGCCGCCGAGCGCGCCGATTTCGGGCGAAATGCCCTCGGCGCGCAGCGCGTTGGTGACGCTGTCCCAGGAGTCGGGCGCATAGCCCAACTGGTACTTCTCGATTGCGTCCGCACCGAGGCCGCGCGACTCGAGGTAGGAGAGCGCCGGGTTGCCCCGCACCCGCAGCGCTTTGCGGTAGCACGCCTGGGCGATTTCGTTGGCCCGGTAGAGGGCTTCCGTGTCGCTCCGCCGGCCGTCTTCGCTCGACTCGGGAACTTCGACCCCGCATTCGCGCGCGAGCGTCCGCACCGCCTCAGGGAAGGTCAGGTTCTCGACCTCCATCAAGAACGTAAACGCGTTGCCGCCCTTCTGGCAGCCGAAGCAGTAGAAACTCTGGCGGTCGGAGTTGACGTTGAAAGACGGGGTCTTCTCGCTGTGAAACGGACACAGGCCGACGTAGTTGCGGCCGGATTTCTTCAACGTCAGATGGCGACCGATGAGTTCGACGATGTCGACGCGGTCGCGGACTTCCTGGATGATCTCGTCAGCGATCCGACCCAAAAAATACGCCTCGCCTCAATTCGATACGCGTCTCATTTTCTTGAGCGCGCGCTTGCGAGCGGCCGCGGCCTTCTTCTTCTTGCGGACACTCGGTTTGTCGTAGTACTCGCGTCGCTTCAATTCACTCAGGATCCCGGCCTTTTCGCATTGCTTCTTGAAGCGCTTCATGGCGACTTCGAAAGGCTCGTTATCCCGGACCTTGATCACGGGCATAGGTGGTTCTGTTCTCCCGGTACACAAGCGCCGCGACCGAGCCGCGACCCTTTAGTTAGTGGTTATCAGTTGGGTTCCGTGTCGAAAATAAGAGTTGACAAGTCGCTCTTCGGCCGGCAAAAAACCCTGGAAACTCAGCTAGTTTCGACTCTTCCTGGTTCGGACCAAGCTAGCGCAGGCCCCATCCCCCATCAAGCAGCCGCCGCCGGCGGCTCGCGCACCGGGATTCCGAGTTCGAGCAGCCGGCGTTTGACATCCGGAACGGTGGTTTCGCCAAAGTGGAAGATCGAAGCGGCCAGCGCGGCCTGACAGTGTCCCCCCGCTGGGCCATCGTCCAGCGCCCGCGCGAGATCGTCTGCGCTGCCGCCGCCGCCAGAGGCGATCACCGGGATGCTCACCGCGTCGGAAACTGCGCGCAGCATCTCGAGTGCGTAACCGCCTTTGGTGCCGTCGCAATCCATGCTCGTGAGCAGGATCTCTCCGGCGCCCAGCTGCGCCATCCGCGCCGCCCATTCGACCGCGTCGATTCCGGTCGGACGCCGTCCGCCGTGGGTGCAGACCTCCCAGCCGTCCCCATCCGCTCGCGCGCGCGCGTCGATCGCGACCACCAGATTCGCGCTGCCGATCTTCACGGCGGCCTCTCCCACCAGATCCGGATTCTCGACCGCGGCGGTCATGATCGAAACCTTGTCGGCGCCGGCATTCAACAAATCGCGGATGTCGGCGAGCGAGCGCACGCCGCCTCCCACCGTCAACGGCATGAAGACCGTCTCGGCGGTTCGCGTCACGACGTCGAGCAGGATCCCGCGGCCCTCGTGGCTGGCCGTGATGTCGAGAAAGGTGATCTCGTCGGCCTCCTGGGCGTCGTACATCTGCGCGACCTCGACCGGATCGCCCGCGTCGACGTGGTCGATGTATTTCACGCCCTTCACGACGCGGCCCTTGTCGACGTCCAGGCAGGGGATGATCCGCTTCAAGAGCACGAGAGCTTCTCCAGTACGCGGGCGATGTCGACCGCGCCGGTGTAGACCGCGGTTCCGACGATGGCGCCCGCGATGATGCCGTCCGCGCAGGCTGCGGCGCGCAGCACGTCGTCTTCCGAACTCATCCCGCCGGAAGCGATCACGGGGATCGCGATCGCGCGCGCGAGCGCGGCGGTGTCTTCGAGGTTCGGACCGCTGAGCATCCCGTCGCGCGCGATGTCGGTGTAGATGATCGCGGCGACGCCCGCGTTTTCGAAACGGCGCGCGAGATCGATCGCGCTGGTCTCGCTCTCGTCGAGCCAGCCCTCCACCGCGACGCGGCCGGCCTTGGCGTCGATCCCGACCGCGATCCGGCCGGGAAACTCGCGGCACGCCTCGACGACCAGATCGGGATCGCGCAGCGCAACCGTTCCCAGAATGGCGCGCTCCACACCGCTGCCGAGCGCCTCTTCGATCGCCGCCAGCGTGCGCAGACCGCCGCCGAGCTCGACGGGCACGGAGCCCATCTGCTCGGCGATCCGCCGAATCACCTCGCCGTTCTGGCGCCGGCCGTCTTTCGCGCCGTCGAGGTCGACGACGTGAAGGCGCCGGATCGGATGCGCGGCAAAGCGCGCCGCCACTGCCACCGGGTCGTCGTCGAAGACCGTCGCGCGGTCGTACTTTCCCTGCGCGAGCTGCACACAGCGTCCACCGAGAACGTCGATCGCGGGTATGAATTCGAAATTCGCCACTGCCAAGGCCCTCGACTCAGCGCACCGAGGGCAGCGTGGCGATTGCGGAGTCCGCTCCCCACTGCGCGAGTTCGGCGGCGGTGAGCCATCGCGTTCCACCGCCCGGGTAGCGCCGCGCGTTGACGATGTTCTCGGAGAGTGCGCGCTGGGTTTCGTCGAATTGGCGCGACCAGACGCGCTGCACGGGATCCGTGGTGTAGATCGTCACGTTGAAGGCCACGCTCGCCGCCCCCATCGACCCGAACTTCTCGCCCTGGCGCTCCCGATAGCGCGAGACCTGACCGATCATGATCGCCGTCGCTCCGAACTTCGCCGCCGCCATGTCGGCGGCGCTCTTCGGGTTGATGTCCAGCGGCTGCAGGCCCTGCGCCCTGAGCGCGGTCGAGACGTCGCTCGCGGGAATCACGTCGATGCCGCGTTTGGACATCGCCTCGGTGAGGAAGCGGGCCACCAGCTCGGCCGCGACCTCTGGGCTGACCGCGCCCGCCTCGGTGCCGGTGCGCATGGTGTCCCGGTGGCCAAAGGGCAGCACGGCGATCCGCTTCAACCCGCCCGGCGGAATCTTCAGGGTCTGGCCCTGCACGACCGGCGCGGGCTGAACGGCCGAGCAACCCGCGAGTGCGAGCACGGCGGCGGCGGCGAGTCCACGGACGCGCATCAGGATTCCGCCACCCAGAACGCGTACGCGTCGAGCAGGCGTCGGCCCGCCGACTGGCTCTTTTCCGGGTGAAACTGCACGGCGAACATTCCCTCCCGGGCAACTGCGGCGGCGAACTCCCCGCCGTAATCGACCCGGCCGACGACATCTGCTGCGCGATCCGGAATCGCGCGATAGGAGTGTACAAAGTAGAAGCAGTCTTCGTCGGGAAGTCTCGACAACATCGGGTGATCCCCGCTGAACTTCACGCTGTTCCAGCCAATGTGGGGCACCCGCAGCGGCTTCCCGTCCGGCGTTCGATCGGGAAAGCGCTCGATCCGGCCCGGCAGGATGCCGAGTCCGGGCGTCACGCCGTGCTCGTCGCCCTCGTCGAAGAGCACCTGAAGGCCCAGGCAGAACCCGAGGTAGGGGCGCCGGGCGGCGAGCCGATCGCGCACCGCATCGTCCAGGCCGGTCTTGGCCAGGCTCGCCACCGCGTCCGCGAAGGCCCCGACACCCGGCAGCACGACGCCGTCGGCGCGGCCCACCACCGCCGGATCGGCGGTGATCTCCGGATTCATGCCGGACCGCTCCAGGGCCTTCGCCACGCTGCGAAGGTTGCCGGCGCCGAAGTCGACGACTGCGATGCGGGGGGAAGTGTTCATGCTTGCCGGCTTACAGCGCGCCCTTCACGGTCGGCAATCCCTTCACGCGCGGATCGATTTCCAGCGCCGTTCGCAGGGCTCGCGCGAGCCCCTTGAACATGGCCTCCACGACGTGGTGGGGATTCTTGCCGTACGCGAGTTCGACGTGCAGGTCGACTCCCGCGCTCTGCGAGAACGCGTAGAGGAAGTCCTCCGTCAGCGACACGTCGAAACTGCCGACGCGATCGTTCGCGAGATCGATCCGGTAGACGAGGAAGGGCCGATTCGAGATGTCGACCGCGACTTCGAGTTTCGCGTCCGCCATCGGCAGCGAGATCGATCCGAAGCGCCGGATCCCCGCAGCGGTTCCGAGCGCTTCGCGAAACGCCTGGCCGAGCGTAATCCCGACGTCCTCGATCGTGTGGTGGATATCGACTTCGAGATCGCCCTTGGCGGTCAGGCGCAGATCGAACAGGCCGTGCCGGGTAAAGCTCTCGAGCATGTGATCGAAGAACGCAATCCCGGTATCGATTTCGAATTCGCCAGAGCCGTCGATGACGAACTCGACGCTGATGTCGGTTTCTTTGGTCTTGCGCTCGATGGATGCCGAGCGCTTCTGCTCATTGCTCATACTTCAGCCTCCGCGTCTGCATCCCGCGCCGCTTCGCGTTCGCGCCGCGCGCGTCTGATCTTCTGTAGTCGCAGGTCGATGGAAGTGCCGTGTCCCGTGAACCCCTCCATCTCGGCCAGGCGAATCACGTCCGCGCCGAGTTCTCGCAGCTTGGGCGGCTCGAAGCGCGTGACACTCGTGCGCTTGAGGAAATCGTCCACGCCCAGCGGCGAGAAGAAGCGCGCGGTGCCACCCGTGGGCAGCACGTGATTCGGTCCGGCGATGTAGTCGCCGACCGCGACCGGGGTGTAGTGGCCCAGGAAGATCGCGCCCGCGTTTGTGATCTGCTTCGAAATCGGTTCCGGATCGTCGACGGAGATCACCAGGTGCTCCGGCGCGTAGCGGTTCGAAAGCTCGATGCACTCCTCCATCTTCTTCGCCACGATGATCGCGCTGCGCTTCGCGAGCGACTGCTTGGCCACGCTGGCGCGGTCGAGCGACTTGAGTTGCTTCGCGATCTGATCCTGGACGCGAGTGACCATCGCGTTCGCCGTCGTAATCAGGATCGCACTCGCGAGCTCGTCGTGTTCGGCCTGCGAAATCAGATCCGCCGCGAGCCAGGCGGGCGTGGCGCTGCGATCCGCGATGATCAGCACCTCCGAAGGCCCGGCTTCGCTCTCGATGGCGACGTCTCCGAACACCAGGCGCTTCGCGGTCGCCACATACACATTTCCCGGACCCACGATCTTGTCGACGCGCGGCACGGTCTCGGTGCCATAGGCCAGTGCGGCGACCGCCTGGGCGCCGCCCATCTTGAAGATGCGGTGAACGCCCGCGACCTTGGCCGCGATCAGCACCTCGGGCCGCACCGTGCCGTCGGGCAGCGCGGGCGTCGCCATGATGATCTCGGGCACCTCGACGACCGAAGCCGGGACCGCGTTCATGATCACGCTCGACGGGTAGGCGGCCTGGCCACCCGGCACATAGATGCCCACCCGCTCTAGCGGGCGCACGCGGTGTCCGAAGGTGCCGCCTCCCTCCTCGCGGACCTCCCAGCTGGAGGGGATCCGCTTGCGGTGGAACTCCCTCACTCGCATCGCGGATTTGCCGAGCGCGGCGCGGTCGGCCGGGTCGATCAGCTCGCCCGCCTCTTCCATCTCTGCATTGGTGACTTCGAGCTGCTCGATCTTCGCGATCTTCGAATGGTCGTGCTTGCGCACCAGGGCGAGCAGTTCGTCGTCGCCGCCGTCTCGGACGCGCTCGACGATCTTGCGAACCACTTTTTCGACATCGTCGACGTCGCTGTGGCGGCGATCGACCAAGTGTTCGAATTCTTTTTCGAAATCCGGGCTGTCCGTGCGCAGGACCGGAAGCATTCCCCTGGCTTTGGAACGGCTCGCCATGCTCATTTCTCCCGCTCGATTTCGGCCCCGAGCGCGCGAAGTTTCGCCTCGATGCGCTCGTAGCCTCGGTCAATGTGATAGACGCGATTCACCACCGTGTCACCCTCTGCGGCGAGCGCGGCCACGATCAACCCCGCGGACGCCCGCAAATCCGTCGCCATTACCGGCGCCCCCATCAGCCGTGGAACCCCGCGAATGTGCGCGGAACGGCCGGAAACCGAGATATCCGCCCCCAGCCGCTGGAGCTCGGGAACGTGCATGAAGCGGTTCTCGAAGACCTGCTCGACGACGACGCTCGAGCCCTCGGCCAGCGTCAAGACGGCCATCAGCTGGGCCTGCATGTCGGTCGGGAAGCCCGGGAACGGCGCCGTGACCGCCCGCAGCGGTTGCAGGGGGCCCGCCATCCGAATCCGCGCGGTGCCCTCGTCGGTTTCGATGTCCGCGCCGGCTTCGCGAAACTTTTCGAGCGTCGATTCCATGAATACGGGTTTCACACCCGTCACGCGGACGTCGCCGCCCGTGACCAGCCCCGCGGCGAGCAGGGTGCCGGCCTCGATCCGGTCGCCGGTGACGGTGTGCTCGACGCCGCTCAGCGACTCGACGCCGCGGATCACCACGCGGTCGCCCCCGGCGCCCTCGATCTCGGCGCCCATCGCGCCGAGCACCGCCGCCAGTTCCACCACTTCGGGTTCTCGGGCGGCGTTTTCGATCAGCGTCTCGCCGCGCGCGAGGGTGGCCGCCATCATCACGTTCTGCGTGCCGTTGACCGTCGTCAGGTCGAACGCCACGCGCCCGCCGCGGAGTTCGGCGGCCGTGGCCTCCACGTAGCCGTGGTCGAGTTGAATCTTCGCGCCGAGCGCCGCCAACCCCTTGAGGTGCTGATCGACGGGCCGCACGCCGATCGCGCAGCCACCCGGCTCGGAAACCCGAGCGCTTCCGAAGCGCGCCAGCAGGGGCCCCAGCACCATGAACGACGCGCGCATCTTGCGGACCAGATCGTAGGGGGCCTCCGGCTGGTTGAGCGCCGCCGGGTCGATGCGCAGGCTCTGCTCGTCCCCCTCCGCCCAGTCCGCGGAGGCGCCGAGCGCGCGCAGGATCTCCAACATCGTCTCGACGTCGCGCAGCCGCGGGACGTTGCGCAGAATCACCTCGCCGTCGGCCAGCAGCGCCGCAGCCATCAGCGCCAAGGTCGAATTCTTCGAACCCGAAGCCCGAATTTCGCCGCTGAGCCGGGCGCCACCGCGAATCAGGATGCGATCCATCAGCCAATCTCACTCGTGGGGGGTCGTGGCCCGCGCGCCGACACGACGCGGGGACGCTGGGCGAGGTCCCGGTGGGTGATGACATCCTCCAGTCCGGCCTCGCGCAACCAGTGTGCCACGGTTGGCGCCTGCCCGGGAGCCAACTCCAGCGCAAATCCGCCATTCGGAGCGAGAAAAGTCGCACAACCCGCCACCAGTTCGCGCAGGATCTCCAATCCATCCTCGCCCGCGAAGAGCGCGACATCGGGTTCGTGGGCGAGTTCCGGGGCCAGCTTCGAGCGCTCCGATTCCGCCAGATAGGGGGGATTCGAAACCACGAGCTCGAAGCGCCGGCCGAGCACGGGGCCGTACAGGCTGCCCTCCGCGAACTCGATCCGCTGCTCCAATCCCAGCTTCCGCGCGTTGCGCTCGGCGACCTTCAGCGCGGCCGGCGAGATGTCGGTGGCCGTGATGCGGGCCCGCGGGCGCTCACTCGCGAGCGCGAGGGCCACCGCTCCGCAGCCGGTTCCGATATCGAGGATTTGCGCATCGGTGTCGCGCTCGGGCAGGCGATCCAGAGCGGCCGCGACCAGCGTCTCGGTGTCGGGCCGCGGCGACAGCACATCGGCGCTGACCAGCAGCGGCAGCGACCAGAACTCCTTCTCGCCGAGCAGCTGGGCGACGGGCACGCGTTCGCCCGCGCGCCGCCGAACCAGCTCGCGGTAGGCATCGCGCTCGGCCGGACTCGCCGGCTTGTCGAAGTCGAGATAGAGCTGCATGCGATCGACGCCGAGTGCGGACGCCAGCAGGCATTCGGCGTCGAGTCGCGGGGTCTCGATCCCCAGATCGGCAAAGTGTCGAGTCGTCCAGCGCAGCAACTCGAGAATCGTCCAGGTCTGGGGTTTCGAATCGGATGCAGTCACGCGGCGTCTCCCGCGAGCTCCTCTTCGGCAAACTTGCTGCGAATCCCGTCGATCAACTCGTCGAGGTCGCCCTCCATGATGGCCGTGAGACGGTGCAGGGTGATGCCCGCCCGGTGATCGGTCACGCGCGTCTGGGGATAGTTGTAGGTCCGAATCTTTTCGGAGCGCTCGCCCGTTCCAACCTGGGCTCGGCGTTCGCCGGCCCGGTCCGCAGCCTCTCGCTGGAGTTCCAGATCGTAGAGCCTCGAGCGCAGCACCATGAACGCCTTCGCCTTGTTCTTGTGCTGCGACTTTTCATCCTGGCACTGCACGACGAGACCCGTCGGCAGGTGCGTGATGCGAATCGCGGAGTCGGTCGTGTTGACGCTCTGCCCGCCGGGGCCCGACGAGCGGAAGCGATCGACCCGGATGTCGTTGGGATCGATTGCGACGTCGACTTCCTTCGCCTCCGGCAACACGGCCACCGTGACGGTGGAGGTGTGGATGCGGCCCTGAGACTCGGTAGACGGAACGCGCTGCACCCGGTGCACGCCGCACTCGTAGCGCAGCCGACCAAATGCCTCCTCGCCTTCCAGGTTGACGATCACTTCGCGAATCCCACCCGCATCGGTTTGAGAAATCGAGAGCGGCTCGATCTTCCAGCCGCGCGACTCCGCATAACGGGAGTACATGCGAAACAGGTCTGCGGCAAAGAGTGCGGCTTCGTCCCCGCCCGTTCCCGCGCGAACTTCGAGGATGGCGTTCTTTTCCTCGTTGGGATCTTTCGGGACCAACAGCAGCCGAATCTCCCGCTCGAGCGCGACCCGCTGCTCTTCGAGTTCTGCGAGCTCGCCCTCGGCGAGTTCGCACACCTCGGCGTCGTCGTCTTCGAGCATCGCTTTGGCGTCTTCGATGTCGGAGAGCAGCTTGCGGTAGCGCGCGGCGGTCTCCGCGAGCGGGCGAACCCGCGAGAGCTCCTTGGCGACGGACGCGTATTCGGCGGGAACGCTCGCAATGCCGGGATCGGCGAGCCGCTCTTCGAGCTGAGTTGCCTTCGATTCGAAAACCGAAATCTTTTCCAGAAGTTCCGACATCACCGACCCCAACGCGCGGCGCTCGAGCGACGCGCTCCAACACTAGCCGCGCAACCCAACAGGGTCACGCGCCCGGACGGCTGCCCCAGCGGACGGCCATTGCGGGGTGGGAAACTCGCTGCGCCGAACTCCGAAAGCTCGGCGGTCAGGAATTCATCGACGCGAGAAAGTCCTCGTTCGACTCGGTCGCCTTGACCTTCTCGAGCAGGAACTCCATCGAGTCGACCGTGCTCAGCGGCGCCAGGACCTTGCGCAGAATGATCATCCGATTCAGCGTCGCCTCGGGCAGCAGCAACTCTTCTCGCCGCGTCGCCGATCGATTGATGTCGATCGCGGGATAGGTGCGCCGATCCGCGAGTTTGCGGTCGAGCACGATCTCGCTGTTGCCCGTGCCCTTGAACTCCTCGAAGATCACTTCGTCCATGCGCGAGCCCGTGTCGATGAGCGCGGTCCCGATGATGGTGAGGCTGCCGCCCTCCTCCACGTTGCGCGCCGCGCCGAAGAAGCGCTTCGGCTTGTGCAGCGCATTCGAGTCGACACCGCCGGAAAGAATCTTCCCCGAGTGCGGAACCACGGTGTTGTGGGCCCGCGCCAGGCGCGTGATCGAGTCGAGCAGGATCACGACGTCGCGCTTGTGCTCCGTCATGCGCCGCGCCTTCTCGATCACCATGTCGGCGACCTGCACGTGGCGGGTGGCGGGCTCGTCGAAGGTCGACGAAATCACCTCGGCCTTGACGTTGCGCATCATGTCCGTGACTTCCTCGGGCCGCTCGTCGATCAGCAGCACGATCAGGACGACCTCCGGGTGGTTCTCGGCGATCGCGTTCGCGATGTCCTTGAGGATCATCGTCTTGCCCGCCTTCGGCGGCGACGTGATCAGCGCGCGCTGGCCCTTCCCGATCGGAGCGATCAGATCGATGATGCGGGTCGTGATGCCGCCCTTCACCGCCTCGAGGTTGAACTTCTCCTGCGGGTACAGGGGCGTGAGGTTGTCGAAGAGGATCTTGTGGCGCGCGGCTTCCGGCGGCTCGAGGTTGATCGAGTTGACCTTGAGCAGCGCGAAGTAGCGCTCGCCCTCCTTCGGCGGCCGAATCTGGCCGAGCACCGTATCGCCGGTTCGCAGGCTGAAGCGCCGAATCTGTGACGGCGAGACGTAGACGTCGTCCGGACCGGCGAGGTAGTTCTGGTCTGGAGCGCGCAGGAATCCGAAGCCATCCGGCAGGGTTTCGAGCACGCCCTCCGCGTAGATCTTCCCCTTCTTCTCGGTCTGGGCCTTGAGAATCTCGAAGAGCAGATCCTGCTTGCGCAGCCCGGCCGCATTTTCGACCGTGAGCGATTCGGCGAGTTCCACGAGGCCCTCCATCGGCCTCTGCTTCAACTCCATCACGTTCATGCGCTCGGCGTTGGGATCGTCGTCCTCGAGTTCCTCCTCGTAGGGATCGTCATCCGGAAAATCCGACATCTGCTGGCGTCGGCTATCGCGCGGAGCCTCGTTTCCGTTGGCTCCGTTTCCCCCGCGCGAACGTCGGGAGCGGCCTCGCCTCGATCGGCCTTGATTGGAGTTGGAATCGCTAGAGCGGTGACTACCCACGGGATGTTCTCTCTATTTTTGTTGACGGTTGTTGGATTTCGGATTCGGGTTCTTGTTAGCTGGAATTTGCCCTGAAAAGGAATGGATGATTCGACAGGCAGGAATCGTTCAGCGCCGGGCTCGAGGGGATATGCGGCTCGTGGCCGTGGAACCCACGTCCACTCAACGCAAGGACTCGGTCCTCCGGAGGGATATGACGGGTTCGGTTCTAACTCTCTATTCGGCTACCTACGCTCACAAGTTGATCAATATTGCGGAGCCCTGGAGTTGCGGAGCCCCAAAAAGTCGCCCAGACCCAGCCAGCGGCCATTTCGCTGCCGATCTGCCCGTTCCGGCCTCTATCGCGCCGGACGCCAATCGGTAGGAAGTGGAAGGATCAGCTGGAATCCCTCAGAACGGTTCGGATCGCCGATTTCCGCGTTTAGCGAGACGACGCCGCGGCCGGTCTGATGGGGGAACACTCAAAGCCTAAGGGCACTAATTTGAGGTGTCAACCCTCTCCGATCGCGCCGCGGGCGGAAATAAAATGCACGAGGCGGCCGGTCGTGGGGCCGTCCCGCCGGTAGGAGTAGAAGCGCTCGGCGTCGCAGGCCGTGCACGCGCGCTCCAGAAATCCGATCCGCTCGCTTGCAACACCCCCTTCGCGCAGCGCTTCTCGCGCGAGCAGGCCGAGATCGAGCCGGGCGTGACCCGGGCGCGTTGGGCGCGACGCGCGAGGAAGGCTGTCGGCAAAATGCCGCTCCAGTGCGGTCAACACCGGCTCGTCCACCTCGTAACAGCAAGCTCCGATATGGGGACCGATCACCGCGGTGACCCCTCCCGGTTCTCCCAGGCGCTCGCGCAGTGCGGCCAGGCCGCTGCCGATCACGCCGCCCGCGAGCCCGCGCCAGCCCGCGTGAATCGCGGCGACGGCGCGCCCGCGATCGCCCGCGAGCAGGACCGGCAGGCAGTCGGCAGTCACCACCGCGATGCGCACGCCGGCTTCCTCGGAAATCACCGCATCCGCCTCGGGCGTCCGCTCCCAGTCGGCGCACTGTTGCGCGGTGACGACCGCGACACCGTGCACCTGGCGGGGGCGCCTCAGCTCCGCGAGCGCCGCGCAGCCGCGCAGGCCAAATCCGTGATCGACTCCGAGCTCCGACAACAGCGCGTGCCGAAGCGGCTGCGCGGCGCTCACTTGGATTCGCCCTCGCGCCGTTCGAGCCGCGCGAGTAGCGCCGTCAAATCCGCCGGCAGCGGGACCTCGAAGCGCATGGGTTTCCCGCTGCGCGGGTGCGCGAAACCGAGAGCGGCCGCGTGAAGCGCCGGGCGCTCGAGTTCGACGCCGCGACCCCGGGATCGCCCGTACACGCTGTCGCCCACGATGGGCAAGCCGATCGAAGCCAGGTGAACCCGGATCTGATGGGTTCGTCCCGTTTCTGGGAATATCTCGAGCGCCGCGCGCTGGCTGTTCGGAAAGCGGCGCGCGACGCGCCACGCGGTCCGCGCCTCGCGGGGGGCCGAGCCGCGCACCGACATGCGCTTGCGATCCTTCGGATGGCGCCCGATCGGGCGATCGACGCGGCCCTCGTCCGCGCCGGGCATGCCGCGAACGACCGCGCGGTACACGCGATCGATCGTGTGATCGTGAAACTGCTCGGCGAGGCGGCGATGGGCCTCGTCGCATTTGGCCGCGACCAGCACACCCGAGGTTCCCCGGTCCAGGCGGTGGACGATCCCCGGGCGCTCCACGCCGCCGATCCCGGCCAGGTTGTCGCAATGGTGGAGCAGGGCGTGCACGAGTGTTCCGCTCGAATGCCCGGGAGCGGGATGGACGACCATGCCGGCGGGTTTGTCGATCACGATCAGATCGTCGTCCTCGTAGAGAATTTCGAGATCGATCGCCTCCGGTTCGAGCGACGACTTGACGAGTTCGGGCGGCTCCGCGTCGATCGCGTCTCCCAACCGCACCGACTGACTGGCGCGACACGCGCAAGCGTTGACGCGCACGCGGTCGGCGTCGATCCAGCGCCGGGCTTGCGAGCGCGTAATTCCCGCGACTGCGGCGAGTGCGCTGTCGAGTCGCTGATCCGCATCGGACTCGTCGATGATGAACTGTAGAACCGTCATGGGGCGCTACTCGGTGACACGGATGCTCGCGATTCAGCGGCTCTCGAAAAATCGCCCCTTGCGGCGACCTCCGTCACCCTTGTCGAAGCGCTTCATGTAGCTCGCCGCGACGCTCCTTCCCTCGAGGCCGACACAATTCGCGTAGGCGGTCACGAAACCGCGCACGTAGACGGAGTCGGGGAGGTCGGCGAAGCGCTCTTCTTCGATGAATCCGAGGTAGGTCGGATTGATCTTCGTGACCCTCGCGATGTCCTCGATCTCCATTCCGCAGCGGATGCGAAAGTGCCTCAGGCGCTCGCCATCGAAGTCGCCGCTGCCGTCGTCGAGGTGCGTGAACTCGTCGTGATGCAGCGGCACCGGGCTGCCCATTGGGTCTTCCACCGGAACCAGCGGCGCACTCGGCTCTGCGGGCGGCAACTCGTCTTCCGGTTCGATCTCCAGCGTCGCATCGTACTCGCTTCTCATGCGGCTGTCGGAGAGCACCCGATACGCCATCTCCACCCGCTCTCGCAGCGCGGCGGCATCGCCCTCGGCAAAGACCGAGTAGCCGGCCAGCGAGTCGTCGCTGTAGGTCGCCAACGCCAAGCGGTAGGCGCGCTCGATCTCCTCTCTCGTCGCAGTGGGGTGGGTCTCCAGGATCTCGTAGTGATTCTGCTCGGAGATGGACTTCACGCCGAACCTTCCGGGGAATCGCCGGCCGCTCCATTCGCCAACAGCTTCCGGGCGATTCTGGAGATGTAGATCGCGGCGTCGGATCGCGGGTAGACGTCGATGAGCGGGCGCCTCGCGCACACACTGCGACGCGCCGATTCGTCGTGATTCACATAACCCAGGTATTCGGCCTCGATCCCGAAGAACTTCCGGCACACGCTCTGGATCGAAAATCCGAGCTTGATGTCGTCGGCCGTGCGCACATCGTTCATCACGATGCGCGGGTGAAACGCGTGCATCGTCTCCACGAAGCGCGCACCCTCGGCCGGGTCGAGCATCTGGATCTCGCGAAGCAGTTCGAGAGGCGTGCGAATCCCGCGCTCGTTGCGCTGGTCCATCGCGAGCGTGACGATCTTGCGCATGTCGTGTGAAGCCATCGCCAAGCGCAAGCGGCGATAGAATGCGGCCCGCACGAACCCATAGGCGTTCTCGACCGATGTGGGCTCGGGCGCAATCACGATCAACCCTTCGTCGCCGATCATGAAGTAGTCCATGACCGCTGCGTGTGTACCGGCCCCGAGATCGAAGAAAACGAAATCGGCGTCGAGTTCGCGAAGCTCGCGCATCAGGTGAACGCGACGAGACTGGGTGGGCTGAGGGGTCGCGAGATTGCCATCGGTTGCGGCGATCAAATGCAGATTGGGAATCGGCGTATCGAGAAGCAGCTTGCCGAGATCTTCCTCGCGCTGGGCGACGAAGTCCGCCAGGCTGACGCGCGGCCTGGGGACGCCCACGCAGGTGTGGAGGTTCGGACCTTCGAGATCGCCATCGACCGCGACCACGCGGTGGCCGAGTCGCGCCAGAGACGCGGCCAGGTTGGCGACGACGAAACTCTTACCCACGCCGCCCTTGCCCCCGCCGACGGGAATCAGTCGCGCCCGATGGCTGCCGTCCGACGAATTCAGGAGTTTCGCTGCGAGCTTGTTCAACCTGTCGCCCACTCTGGTTTCACTCGTGCGCGCGCGACGCGCGGATTTAGTCGGAGCATTCAGCAGATCGACCACTTCGCTCGACAATGCTCAAGAAGGGTCGCCACTCATTGTATCGAACACTGGAACCGATGTGGTTCATCAGTGGCGTCCAGCGGGGCCTGGCCGGGATTCGCTTGAGGCGCAAGCGCGCCTGTTGGGGAGTTCGCCCCCCCTTGCGCCGGTTGCATTCGACACAGCTACACACGACGTTTTCCCAGGTCGTACGCCCCCCGAGCGCGCGCGGGATCACGTGGTCGAGGTTGAGTTCGGAACGGTGGGGCCGCTCACCGCAATACTGACAGGTGAACTTGTCGCGGGCGAAGACATTGACGCGGCTGTAACGCACGTGACGCTTGGGCACGCGATCGAAACTCGGAAGCAGGATCACCCTCGGGATGCAGATCGAACCGCTCGGCGTTCCGATCACCGCGGCGTTTTCGTCGCCCCGCCGCCGTCGCCAGCTCTCGAAATCGAAGGTCTCGTACTCTTCGTTCACGACCCGCGCGAGGTCCCGATAGACCAGCGCAAACGCCCGCCGGGCCGATGTGACGTGAATCGGCAGATAGGAGCGATTCAGGACTAGAACGGTCGCATTCAACACGATTTCGCGGCTTATCGTACGAGACCGGCAGGTTTCATTCAACGCGACCGACTCGCTCGAGCGCAAAGCCGACCGCCCGCTCGATGGCGTCCTCGTCGCCCTCCAGCAGGGTCCGAACGTCGAATATCAGCGCGTCGTCCCGCAGGCGTGCGATCACCGGGACCGGGGCGTTGCGCAACTGCTGCGCGATCTTCTCCGCGCTCGCAGAGGTCCGCAGCGCGACGATCCAGCTGTCGAGCTCGAAGCCGGGCATCGAGCCGCCGCCCACGAAAGCTCGGTCGGGCTCGGCCCGGATGCGCGCGGTGTCGCCCCAGAGCTTTTCGAGGCTTGCCGCCAACGCGCGAGCGCGCAGCTCCAAGCGCTCCAGGGGTTCGAGCAGCTGGCGCAGCACCGGGATTTCCCGCTCGGCGCGGCCTTCCAGGTAGCACTCGAGCGTCCAATCCAGCGCCGCGAGACTCAACTTGTCCAGGCGCAAGGCGCGGGCCAGCGGATTGCGCCGCATGGCGTCGACGATCTCGCGCGAACCCAGGATCAAGCCGGCCTGCGGCCCGCCCAACAATTTGTCGCCCGAGAAACACACCACGTCCGCACCCAGTTTCAGGCGCGCGGGCGCGTAGACCTCGACGGGAAAACCGCGCGCGCTGAGGTCGATCAGGGTGCCGCTGCCGAGATCTTCGACGACGGGAATACCCGCCGCTCGCCCGATCTCCGCGAGCTGAGCGAGCGACGTCTCGGCCACGAAACCGCTCAGCTCGAAATTGCTGCGATGGATCTTCAGCAACAGCCCGGTGCGCGCGCGAATCGCGCGCTCGTAGTCGGCCGGATGGGTGCGGTTGGTGGTGCCGACCTCGACGAGATCCACCCCCGCGCGCTCGACGATGTCCGGGATCCGGAACGAGCCGCCGATTTCGACCAGCTCGCCCCGCGAGACGACGACTTCCCGGCCCCGCGCGAGGGTGTCGAGCGCCAACAACACGGCCGCGGCGTTGTTGTTGACCGCGAGCGCGGCCGGGGCTTCGGTGAGCAGCGCGAGCTTCGAGCACACCCCCGCGAGTCGGTCACCGCGCCGGCCGGTTTCGAGATCGAGTTCGAGATCGGCGTAACTCGCGGCGGTTCGCTCGATGGCCCGAACGGCGCCCGGGGCCAGCGGCGCTCGGCCCAGATTGGTGTGGAGCGGGATCCCCGTGGCGTTGACGACCCGGCACGGCTGACTGCCGCACAAGGCTGCAGCCAGCTCGGCGGAGCGATCGGCCAGATCCGCGAGCAGCGGGTCGGCGCGATCGGATCCCGGCGCGGAATCCGCCAGCTGCTCGCGCACCTGCGCGAGCACGCGCCGAACCGCCTCGAGCACCGCCCAGGCGGGCAGATGGGGGCACTTCGCGGCCACCGCATCGGCCAGCCGATCGACGGCCGGCAATGCCCTGCGGGGATCAGGCTTGACCTCGGGGCTCCGATACATGAATCTCCTGGTTGAATTTGCCTGGTGCGGTCCTGCGGGGATCGCGAGTTGGGAGCTGCACGACATTGTTGCTGAAAACTGGCCACCCGTCCCGTCGGATGGGTGGAAGCCAATTTTTTTGCAGCTCCTCGGATGACTCCGCAGGCGATAGGGGGTGAGCCGGACGGGCGGCGGGGCGCTGCCGGGGCTCGAAAACCCGATCGCATGACTGCACCGTTTTGGGAATTACTGTGCGAGTAAACAATTTTGTGCGTGAATTGGGGAACTTAGCGCCTGTTCCCGCCCTGCTCGAAGCCAATCGGGCCCCGAGTACCGCGTAGCCCCGCCACAGGTCCGCGCGCAGCTGCGCGGGCCATTTTGATAGGCAAGAAGTCCCAGTTCCGGCTCGCCAGAGCCGAAGGCCGCAGTGAACCCGGCTCCCCTCGCCGGATCGCGCGCCCTTCGTGGGAATTTGTGACATGTCAAACGAGATCGTGATCAACGCCTCGCTCGGGGAAACCCGAGTGGGGATCATCGAACGCAACCAGTTCACCGAACTTCACATCGAGAGGGCCGGCGAGAAGAACGTCGCCGGCACCGTCGTCAAGGGTCGCGTGACCCGGGTGCTGCCCGGAATGCAGGCCGCGTTCGTGGACATCGGACTCGAGAAGGCGGCGTTTCTCTACGCGGGCGATTACTACGACGATTCGAGGAAGGGCAACGGCAACGGCGACGCGCCGGAGCGCGGCCGCGGCCGTTCGCGCAACGGCAGCCGACAACAGCCCCCGAGCATCGACACCATGCTCCGCGAGGGTCAGGAGATCGTCGTCCAGGTCGCCAAGGAGCCGATCGGCAGCAAGGGCGCGCGCATCACCTCCCACATTTCGATCGCGGGGCGTCACCTGGTGGTCACGCCGCTCTCGCCGCGGGTGGGCGTCTCGCGCCGCATCGAGTCCGATCGCGAGCGGCGCCGGCTGCGGGACATCGTTTCGAAAGCCCGTCCCGACGGGCTCGGTTTCATCATCCGCACCGCCGGCGACAACGCGACCGAAGCGGATCTGCAGGCGGACATCCGTTATCTGACGACGGTCTGGGACGAAATCCAGCGCAAACGGCAGAGCGCGAGTTCTCCGTGCGAACTCTACTCGGAACTCTCACTGCCGCTTCGGGTGATCCGCGACTTCGTGAACAGCAAGACCAAGCGCATCGTGATCGACGACCGCCAGGTCTACGAGGAGATGGATGACTTCCTGACGCGCTTCGTCGCCGACCCGAAGCCGCGACTCGAGCACTACCGCGGCGCGCTTCCGATCTTCGATCACTTCAACATCGAGTCGTCGATCGACGCCAACCTGGGCAAGAAGATCTTCCTCAAGTCCGGCGGACACCTGGTCATCGACCAGAGCGAGGCGCTCACGGCGATCGACGTCAACACCGGGCGCTTCGTCGGCAAGCGCGACCTCGAAGAGACGGTTCTGCGCACGAACCTCGAGGCGGTCAAAGAGGTCGTCTATCAGCTTCGCTTCCGAAACATCGGCGGCATCATCATCATCGACCTGATCGACATGGAGAGCTCCGAAAACCGCAACAAGGTCTACAGCGCACTCCAGGAAGCCCTGAAGCAGGACAAGGCGAGAACCAACATCCTCAAGATCTCGGAGCTCGGCCTCGTCGAGATGACGCGGAAGCGAACCCGAGAGAACCTCGTGCAGCAGCTCTGCGAACCCTGCTCGAACTGCGAGGGGCGCGGCTACGTGCTCTCGAGCGAGAGCATGGCCTACAAGATCCTGCGCGAAATCCGCAAGGATCTGCCGCGCTTCTGCGGTCGGCGGATCGCGATCAGCGCGAATCCGCACGTCGCGGAGGTGCTGCTCGCCCGCGCCCACAAGGCCTGCACGGAACTCGGCCGCGAACTCGGCTGCGAGATCGAAGTCCGCGGCCAGCCGGGGCTCCACCAGGAGCAGTTCGAGGTGACCGCGCTCGACAGCGGCCCGCCCGTCTCGATCCCGCTCCAGTGGCTCGGCTTTCCGCCCGAGGCCGGCGACGAGAAGGCGGGGGCCAATTTGCCGATCCAGCTCAGCGAGGTGGCGAGTGCGGCCGCGGCCGCCCCCTCGCTCGCGGAGGAGGAACCGTCGCAAGCCGCGCCGGCCCCGCCCGAGGCCGCAGCAGCAGAGACGGTGGAGCCGAGCGCCGCCACGGCAGAGGGGGTCGAGCCGCTGCCCGCGCCGGAGGACGCCGAAGAGCGCGCGGT
>JAFDBP010000199.1 GCA_019313245.1 Deltaproteobacteria bacterium | reverse complement strand
CGCGGCGAAACAACCCAGCGCCGCGATAACGGTCGCGGTGGCGTACAAGAGCGGTGAGAACGGCGGCGCCAGCACTTCCCACGAGACCCACGCTGCGACGGCAAAACAGAGCGCGTCTGCAAGCGCAACGGTGACGGCGCGGTTGTGATATCGATTGGGGGGAGTAATGGCCATTAGTTCTCTTCAGTTCGTCCCAGATTCTCGGTCAACGGCAACGTGATCCAGCTCAGCTCTCGCGTTCGCAGCGGCAATTCCATTGCGGGGTGATCGCACGCGACCTCCCCACTACGCTGTGAAGTGGTTCACACCCTCCTTCGATCTCTCGTTCACCTGACGGCCATGGCTACCCTCAGGTGAGTGGTCTCGGCGTTTGAACTGGTGTCATCCCTCGTGGCGATTTCGCCATGTGCAGAATGGCACGCAGTGGCCCGGATTGTAAAACGAGATCTCAGGTCTTGGCTAGTAAAAACCCTGACTTTTTCGAAATTTTTTTCAGCTCGATCGCTGGAAACGCACGAGCGACTCCGAGCGCGTAGTCAAATGGCCCACGTGGCAGGGTTTTCTGGCAAGCGGCGCCAAATGCGCGACGGCGATCAGCTGGACGCCAGCCACCAATCCGGCCGTTCATGCTGAGGGGATCCGATCCTATGGGAATATGGCACGGCTGGCGGCGGACATTCCGAGGCCCATCACGGGCTGGAAGGGCATCAGGAGTGCGTTGAGCGCATAACCAAAGCGCGCCCAGAGCGTCGGAGGCACATAGACAAAATCGCCCGGTATGAGCATCAGATTGGTGCTCAGATCGCCTCTGCGGATCGCGTTGAGATTGACCCGGATGACCTTGGTCTCTCCATCTTCGGTGCGAATCACCCGAATGTAACTGTCCGAGCCATACTCCGTCGTTCCCCCCACCAACCCGATGGCTTCGACGACCCGGGTCTCCTTGACGAGCGGGAACGAGGACGGCCTCCGGACTTCGCCGAGCACCACGATGTCGGTGCTCGCGGCTGCCGCCAGCGCCACGTTGACGTGCGGGTCGCGCTTGTAGCGCGCGATGCGCTCCTCGATTTCGGCGGTGATTTCGGAAATGGTCCGATTCCCGGCCGCCACGTCTCCGATCAGCGGGATCGTGATCATGCCGTCGGGGCGAACGACCGCATCGACTTCGATTGCGGGCTCGGGCAGGATGCTGATCCTCAGCCCATCGGGAGCACCGACTCGATACGAAACCGGAACATCGACAGCGGGAGAGGGTGTCGGTGTCGCACACCCGATCGCAGCTGCGGCGGCAACCCCGGCGATGACCGCAGCCGCGACGCGCAGGATTCGACCGCATTGCAGAGCACGCGATTGCACCCCAATCTCACTCGAACGTTGAATTGCCATGAATCGAATCCCCCTCCCAATCCACCCGATCGCGCCCGGTGCGATCCCTCGCTCCGCTCGCGCCCCGGCGCGGCACGTCGCCCGACCGATTTCGGCGCGACAGCCCAATTTCTTGACGCATCTCTACCTCATAATCCATTGCCAGGCCTCCGATATATTGTGATCGATGCGCATCGCTGAAATCGCTGATCCGGGCCCCGAGTGGGACGCCTTTGTCGAAGCGGAGCCCGCGGGCCGGCTCGGCCACGCCTCCGCCTGGGCCCGCGTCGTGCGCGACGCCTACGCGTTGAGGCCCTTCTACCTGGAAGCGCGGAATTCGCAGGGGGCCATCGCGGGCGTGTTGCCGCTGGTGCAGTTCCGCGGTCTGCGCGGCGGGCTCGAACTCGTCTCGATGCCGTTTCTCGATTCGGGCGGGATCCTGACCCGAGACCCCGACGCCGAGCGCGCTCTGCTCGGCGCCGCGCTCGAGCTGACGAAAGAGCAGGGCGCCTGCGCGCTCGAACTGCGCGACTTCGCGGCGCAGGGCGCCGAGCCCGCCGGGCAGACCCGGGTCGACCTCGTGTTGGCCCTCGAGAGCGACGAGGATGCCCAGTGGCGGGCGCTGCGCGCGAAAGTCCGCAACCAGACCCGGAAGGCCGAAAGGGAGGGCCTGCTGATCGCTCCGCGCGACGACACCTGTCTTCTCGCCGATTTCTACCGGCCCTTCTGCCGCAACATGCGCGACCTGGGCTCCCCGGTGCACTCCGAGCGCTTCTTTGCCGCCGCGGCCGAGGCCTTCGGCGAGCGCCTGCGCTTCGTCGTCACGCGGCTCGGCGAAAAATCGGTCGGAGGCCTCGTGGCGATCGATTTCGCGGGCGCGGTGAGCGTGCCGTGGGCGTCGACGCTGCGCGAGGAGCGGCAGCGCTGCCCCAACAACCAGATCTACTGGGAGGCGCTGCGCTGGGCGATCGAGCGCGGCGCGGGCGAATTCGATTTCGGTCGCTCGCCGATCGACGGCGGCACCTATCGCTTCAAGCTGGGCTGGGGGGCGAAGGAGCGCGCCTTGGCGTGGCGGCGACTGAGCCCCGCCGGCGATCCGCTCGCCGCAAAAGCGGCCGGTGACAGCGCGCTGCTCCAGCGGCTATCGGCGATCTGGAGCCGGCTGCCCGTGCCCATCACGGCGCGGCTCGGCCCTCGGCTGAGGCGCCGGATTTCGAGTTGAGCGCGAGCCCAGGGGGCCGCGCAACGGTGTGAAGGAAGCTGAGAGATCCCCGCTCAGGCGGCGTTCCAGCCGCTCTTCATCAGGAAGCGGAAGCGGGTGTTGCCGATCTCGATCTCGTCGGTGTCGGCGAGTTCCGCCGAGCGAATGCGCTTGCCGTTGACCTTGGTGCCGTTCGACGACTGGAGGTCCTCGATCGTGTAGATCCCGGTCTCTTCGTCGAGCAGCACGATCGCGTGTTCGCGGCTGATGTTTTCGTCGAGCAGCGTGATGTCCGTGGTGGGATTGCGGCCGATCAGGGTCTCGTCCGAGCTGAGCGCGTACTCCATCCCCTCGAATCCGCCGTTGCAGATCACCAGCACACCGCGTGCTTCGACTCCATCCCCGTCCATCCGTGCCCCTCCGAGCTGGCGCGTTGCGCGCCGCCTGCATAATCGGCGCATGCAGCGATCGCCTTGAGATTTGGCCGCTCGGGGGCCGGATCAGAGCTTTCGGTGGCGCAGCGCGGGCAGGCTGGTCCGCACGCGTTTCAGCTCGGCGAGATCGCAGTCCGCGACCACCACCGCGGGTTCGTCGCCGGCCTCGGCGAGGATGCGCCCCCACGGATCGACGATCAGCGAGTGGCCGTAGCTGGCACGGTCCGCGCTGTGCTGTCCACACTGCGCGGGGGCGAGCACGAAGGCCTGGTTTTCGATCGCGCGCGCGCGCAGCAGGATCTCCCAGTGGGCCTTGCCGGTCGCGGGCGCGAAGGCGCTCGGCACCGCAATCCACTCGGCACCGCGCGCGGCCAGCTGCCGGTAGAGCTCCGGGAAGCGGACGTCGTAGCAGACCGAGAGGCCGAGCTTGCCGAAGCCGGCCTCCGCGACCACGACCTCCTCACCGGGCGCCGTGAACGCGGACTCCCGAAACACGCCGCCGCTCGCGCCCAGATCGACGTCGAAGAGGTGGATCTTGCGGTAGACGGCCGCGATCTCGCCGCCGCCGGAAATCAGCGCGCTGGTGTTGTAGACCCGCTCGTCGCCCTCGACCTTCTCGGCGAAGGTGCCCGCGAGAATCGGCAGCCGGTGTCGCCTGGCGAGTTCGCGCACGGTTTCGACGATCTCGCCATCGAGCCCCTGCGCGCACGGAATCGGGTTGCCCTCGCGGCGCAAGAAGGCGAAGGCCTCGGGCAGCGCGATGAATTCGGCGCCGCCGGCGGCGGCTTCGTCCACCGCGCGCCGCGCGGATTCGAGGTTTTCCGACAGCTTGTCGGTCGAAGTCATCTGCACCAGGGCAACGCGCACGGCTGCAATCTACCTTGACGCTCGAAAAGCTGCCGCCGCTCGGCGCAAATTGCCTTGACGGCCAGAAGGTTGCCGCCAGTCTATGGACCGGTTGCGAAAACCGCGCTGGGATGCCGCCCCGCGGCAACTCGAAACAGGGAGAACGCAGTGACGCGAAGCAGGCCAGACTGGGACATTCACTTCGAGGCCGGGGCTTCGCTCGCACCGCCGCTGGCGGGTTCCCACGGTGTCACGCGCGCCGAAGTGCAGGCGGAATTGCGCCGCTGCCGCGAGGTCTTGTCGAAACTCCAGAGCACCCGTCCACCGTCGGGTTTCGTGCGCGTACTGAAGCGCAGCGCCGCGCTGCGCGCGGTCGAGGACGCGGCGGCGCGCTGGCGCGCGCGTAAGCCGCGCGAACTGATTCACATCGGCATCGGCGGTTCCTCGCTCGGCGCCGAGGCGCTGCTGCGAGCCACCGCGCACCCCCACCACAACCTGCTCGCAGACCGCGAACGCGGCGGGCCGCGGGTGCACTTCGTCGACAACGTCGATCCCGAGACGCTGGGCGCGCTGTTCGAGGTGGTCGATCTGCGCCAATCGCTGGTGCACGTGGTCTCGAAGTCCGGCAGCACCGTCGAGACGGCCGCGGGTTTCCAGATCCTGCGCGCGGCGCTCGAGAAGGCGGGGCGGGGCGTGCGCTGGGCGGAGCGCTGCGTGTTCACGGCCGGCCGCGGCGCGCTGAGCGAACTCGGTACCCGCGAAGGTGTCGAGGTGCTCGACTTTCCCGAGGATGTGGGCGGCCGCTTCTCGGTCCTCACGCCGTCGGGTTTGTTCACGCCGGCGGTCGCGGGCGTCGATGTGGACGCCGTCGTGCAGGGTGCGCGGCGCTATCTCTCGCGCATCGCGAACGCCGCGCTGGCCGACAACTCGGCCGCGGTGTCGGCCGCGATCGCGTACCTGATGGCGGAGCGCAAGCGCAAGAACGTCCACGTGCTGATGCCGTATGCGGACGCGCTCGAACCGCTGGCGCGTTGGTACGCACAGCTGATCGGCGAGAGCCTCGGAAAGCGCGGACGCCGCGGCACGCGAGCCGCGGGCGTCGGCCCGACGCCGCTTCCCGCGCGCGGCAGCACCGACCAGCACTCGCAGGTGCAGCTGTTCATCGAGGGGCCTGCGGACAAGTGGGTCAACTTCGTGAGCGTCGAGAAATCCCGGCGCGTGCAGCGGATCGCGGGCGGCGAGCCCGCCGATTACCTCGAGGGCATCGATCTCGGCACCCTGCTGCGAGCCGAGCAGCGCGGCACCGCGATCGCGCTGGCCGCGGCTCGGCGACCCAGCGCCAGCTGGATCCTGCCCGAGATCCACCCGCAGAGCGTCGGGCAGTTGTTCTTCGCGCTCGAGTTGCAGGCCGCCTACCAGGGCGCCCTCTACGGCATCGACACCTACGACCAACCCGGCGTCGAAGCCGGCAAGATCGCGGCCTTCGCCCTGATCGGAAGGGACGGCTACAAGAAGGAAAAAGCCGCCATCGAAGCCAACAGCCCGCCGAGCTGGCGCATCTAGCGCGAGCGGGAGCCGAAGCGCCCGGCGTCTGCGGGGCGTCTCAACGAAAGTCGGTCGGATCGACTCCGGTTCGCCGGATGACGTCGTAGAAATCCTTGCGGTCTTTCTTTGCGAGACGTGCCGCGCGGCTGATGTTTCCGCCGCAGCGGCGCAGCAATCCCACCACGTAGCGGGTTTCGAATGCGCGCTTCGCCTCTTTGAAGGACGGCACGTTTTCGAGTTCACCCGCGAGCAGCAACGCCTCGGCGCTGACCGCGCCTTCGCCCGCCAACTGCACGGCCTGCCGCACGCGCTCGGCGAGTTCGCGAACGTTGCCCGGCCACTGTTCGGTGAGCAGCGCGTCG
Organism: Deltaproteobacteria bacterium; assembly: GCA_019313245.1. Taxonomy (GTDB): domain Bacteria; phylum Myxococcota_A; class UBA9160; order UBA9160; family SMWR01; genus JACZVU01. The sequence continues at coordinate 11,186 of JAFDBP010000199.1, read as the reverse complement.
CGCGCATCGGTGGTGAAGCCGACGGCTTTCACCCCGATCTCGTCGGCCGCCAGGCGCAGCCAGTGCGCGGCGAGCGGAAGGATGTCCTCCTTGCGCTCGCTGAGCGGACTCAGCTCGATGGTGTGGTGCGGGATGTCGCCGAGTGGCTGCCGCTCGGGCTTCGCGAGCGTGCTGGCGATGATTCGCGCGCGCAGCGCGACGCTGGGCGCGCCACCCTCGGGTTGAATGCTTCCCTGCCTGATTGCGCTGATGAGGTCCGCGCGCACGCCGTCGGGAAGCTTGTCGATGTCGTCGATCAGCACCGTGCCGGAACCCGCGGCCTGCAGCGCGCCGACGTGCGCCTCCTGCAACAGCGGGTAGACGCCGGCCGCGCAGCCGAAGATTTCGCGTCCGATCAGCGTGGCGTTGACCGCGCCGCACGAAACCACCAGGAACGGATTCGCGGCGCGATTGCTCCAGGCGTGAACGGCTCTGGAGATGTGTTCCTTGCCGGAGCCCGCGGGACCAATCACCAACAGTGGGAGATCCACACGCGCTGCGGCCATCGCCTGGTCGTTGACCAGTTGGCTCTTATGCCCCACACCCACGATTCGATCGCTGCGACGCCGGCCGGTCGGTCGATCCGATGAACGAGTTTCGCCAGTGATCGATCCTTCTCGCTGGACTCCGATCTCAGTCATGCCCGTGTCCCCTCCGAGGATCTTTCAGATCCGGCATGTTTTTCACCTACGGTAGTTACCCTACCGCCCGTGCCGGCTCCGCTTCCAGTCATCTCGTTTCCCGAACAAATCTTTTTGGATGCCGCGATTGTTGTCCATGCAATTGCGGGTGGCAACCGCCCCGCAAAATTGACTCCGTTGACGCTACCTCCAGGGGCATGATACAGGGCAGTGGGGGGATCATGTCCAGCAAGAATCCGCAGATTCGCAAACGGGCGGCTCCGATCCAGCGCCTGAGCGACGCCTTGATCGACCAGATCGCCGCCGGGGAGGTCGTCGAGCGGCCCGCCTCGGTGGTCAAGGAACTGGTCGAAAACGCCCTGGACGCCGATTCGAGCCGAATCCGGGTCGATCTGCGCAATGGCGGCCGGGACTGGATCGCGGTTGCGGACGACGGCTGGGGGATGAGCCCCGAGGACGCCCGGCTCTGCCTGGAGCGCCACGCCACCAGCAAGATCGCGGCGGTCGACGATCTGGCGCGCATCGGAACCTACGGATTTCGCGGCGAGGCGCTCGCGGCGATCGCCTCGGTCTCGCGCCTGCGGCTGCGCAGCCGCACCCGCGAAGCCGCGGAGGCCACGGAAATCCGGGTCGAACAGGGCGAGATCCGCGACCAGCGCGCGGTTGGGGGCCCTCCGGGCACCCGGATCGAAGTGGCGGATCTGTTCAGCGGGGTTCCCGCGCGGCGCAAATTCCTGAAGACCGCGACCACCGAGTGGGGGCACATCTCCGACTGGCTGGCCCGCGCGGCGCTCTCGCTGCCGTCGATTCACTTCGACGTCCAGCGCGACGATCGGCCCGCATTCTCGTGGCCCGCCACCGACGACCCGCTCGAGCGCGTCGCCGCGGTGATCAGCGAGGCCGACGCCGCCGCCTTCACGCCGGTTTCCCACGCGGTGGGTGAAGTGACACTCGAGGGTTTCGTCTCGCGCCCCGAGCGGCACCGCTCGACGACGGCGGGGATCTACCTCTACGTCAATCGCCGGCCGGTGCGGGACCGCGTGCTGCAGCACGCACTGGTCGAGATCTACCGCGACCTGCTGCCGCGGGGCCGGTTTCCGGCCGCGGTGCTGTTTCTCGACATCCCGCCGGAACAGGTCGACGTCAACGTGCACCCCGCGAAGTGGGAGGTGCGCTTTGCGGACCCGCGCGGGATCCACGAACTGGTCCGCAACGGGGTGCGGGATGCCGTGGCCGCGCGCCGATGGATCGCGGTCGACACCCCGCCCGCAACCGCGGCCGAGGGGACTCGCAGCGAATCCGCCGCGCGTACCCGCCAGACTCGCGGCGCCGGTTCGAGCGATTGGGTGTTTGCGGACGGCGCCGATCCGGCCGATCGCGCGGTTGCGCAGATCGCGATGGACTCGGCTGGATTCCGCTTCGAGGCGTTGCGCGCCGGCGAAACCGCTGGCGAGGCCGCGGCGCCCGTGCGCTTCGCGGACCTGCGGCTGCTCGGCCAGCTCCTCTCCACCTACCTCGTGCTCGAAGCCAAGGATCAGTTGCTCTTGATCGACCAGCACGCGGGGCACGAGCGCGTGCTCTTCGAGCGGCTGCGCGCGGAGTGGCTCGACCGCGGAATCGAGAGCCAGGGCCTGCTCACGCCGACCACGCTGCGCGTCGAGCCCGTCCCGCTCGCGGCGCTGATCGCGTGCCGCGACTCCGTCGCGCAATTGGGCTTCGATTTCGAACCCTTCGGCGACGCCACCGTGGCGATTCGCGCGGTGCCCGCGCTGCTGACCGGCCGCGATCCGGGCCCGCTCGTGCGCAACCTCGCAGAGGAACTCGCCGCCGCGGGGGATGCCGCCGATGCGCTGCGCGCGGGATCCCGCAACCTCGAGGCCGCCGACCGGGTGTTCGCATCGCTCGCGTGCCATTCGGCCCGGCGCCGCGGCGATGTGCTCTCTGCCGACGAGCAGCGCGCGCTGCTCGACGCGATGGACGCGATCCCGTGGGCGCCGTGTTGCCCGCACGGGCGCCCGGTCGCCGTCCCGTTCGAGCTCGCCGAAATCGAGCGCCGCTTCGCGCGCCGCTGATCGCAGCGGAGATCGCAGAAGGCGGATAGGCTCGGGGGATGGATCGCGACGCGCAGACACAGAAACCGCCCGTGGTGGTGGTGACCGGGCCGACGGCTGCGGGCAAGACGCCGCTCGCGATCGAGATCGCCCAGCGCTTCGGCGGCGAAATCGTCAACGCCGACTCGATGCAGGTCTTTCGTTACATGGATGTCGGCACCGCCAAGCCCTCGCTCGAACAGCGCGCGCTGGTCCCCCACCATCTGCTCGACGTGGTCACGCCCGACGTCCCCTACAGCGCCGGCCGCTACGCGGAAGAGGCGCGAAAGACCACCGCAGAAATCCACGCGAGAGGAAAAATCGTTTTACTGACGGGCGGTACAGGACTCTACATTCGAGCGTTTCTCGAAGGCCTACTCGAGACCGGCGAGGCCGACCCCGAGTTGCGCGCCGAACTCCAGGCGCAGAACCGCGCCGCGGTCGAGGTGGGCGATCCGCTCCGGCTGCACCGACGCCTGGGAAAGATCGACCCCGAGGCCGCGGACCGCATCCACCCGAACGACACCCGACGCATCATCCGAGCGCTCGAGATCGCCGGCCGCGTCGGAGAGCCCGCATCGCAGCTGCGCGCCGAGCACGCCTTTGGCGACCGGCCGTATCGGACGCTGCACCTCGCAATCGACCCCGGGCGCGAAGCGCTGATCGAGCGCATCGATCGGCGCTGCGGCGAGATGATCGACAACGGGCTGCTGCGCGAAGCCAGGGAGCTGCGCGAGCGCGGCTACGGGCCCGAGCTGCGCCCGATGCTCGCGATCGGGTATCGCCACATGACCCCCGTCGTCGACGGTTCGGACACGCTGGCCCACGCGCTCGAAGTCATGCGCCGAGATACGCGGCGCTTTGCGCGCCGACAGCGCAGTTGGTTGCGCCAGGTGGCGGGTGTGCGCTGGCAGAAACCCGACGAGACCCGGCCAATCCTCGACGCCGTGGAGTCGTTCTTGAGCGACGGCGGGCGCGCGTAGGCGCTCGCCGCCAGTCAGCTGGATCAGTCCCGCGATTCCGCCGAGCGGCCCGAAGGGGAGGGCGAGGCGACGTAGTTCACGCCGAATTTGATCCTCAGCGGCGGGGTTTCCAGATCCACCAGGGCCTCGTTGTGCTCGACCGGATCGAACAGCGGGTCGAGATCGGCTTCGAAGAACAGCAATCCCAGGCCGGGCACCAGCTCCAACAAGCCCGCGACTTCGCGGAGCGCACCGCCGCCGATCTGGACGCCCAACATCCAGACGTAGCCCGGCACGGGGAAGACGATCCGCATCCACTGGGGATCGTCGGCTTCCCGCAGGTTCGTAACCAGCGCCTTGCCGGCGGTGAACGGCGAAGCGGCGATGTCGAGCGGGGCAAACAGGATGTTTCCCGCCGAGCGCTTCAGGGTTTCGGGGCTCGCGGCCGCGCGCGTCGGAGCGAGCAGCGGAAGGGTGAAAGTGACCAGTGCGAACAAGGAGGCCGCAAGCGCCAAAGTCGAGTGGCGAACCGGCACACTCCCCACCGATCTCATCGGCCCTCCCAACCCCGCTGGGATTTGCAACGTCGGAATCCAAGCCGTCGGCAACCCGAGTGCATCGCTACCGACGGTTCTCGGGGCCGCCGTCCGAGGCGAACCTAAGGGCGCGCTCCGGCCCGTGTCAAGCCGATCCGCTCGCGGGCGATTGATGCGGCGGGCGGCCGCGATACCCTGCGCGGCAGAGTTCGCGCCCACCGCCGAAATTCCGCCAACGCCATTCGAGATATCCATGCCGCCGACCTCCAACATTCCGATCGTCGCCATCGTCGGCCGCCCGAACGTCGGCAAATCGACGCTCTTCAATCGCTTTGCGGGTTCGCGCCGGGCGCTCGTCGAAGATGTGCCCGGCATCACCCGGGATCGGATCGCGACCGAAATCGAAGTCGGCAAGCGCCGCGTGTTGATCGTCGACACCGCGGGGCTCGATGGAGAGGCCGACGAGGGCCTGTACGGCGCGGTCCAGCATCAAGCCCAATCGGCGATCGCCGAGGCGGACGCGGTGCTGTTCCTGGTGGACGGAAAATCCGGCTTGCTGCCCGAAGACGAGGCGCTCGCGCAGACCCTGCGGCGGACCTCGAAGCCCGTGATGCTCGCGGTCAACAAGATCGACCGCCCGGAACACCAGCCGCGCGCGGGCGAGTTCTACGCGCTCGGCTTCGAACACACCCGGAGCATTTCGGCCGAACACGCCACGGGCGCCTGGGACGCACTCGAAGCCCTCGTCGCGCAAATCCCCGAGACCCGCAAACCCGAGCCCGTCGTCGACGAGGGGATTCGCATCGCGATCGTCGGGCGGCCCAACGTCGGCAAGAGTTCGCTGCTCAACCGTCTGGTCGGCGAGGAGCGCGTCGTCGTGTCCGACGTGCCCGGCACCACGCGCGACGCGGTCGACACCCGGGTCGTGCGCGACGACCAGCGATTCACCCTGATCGACACCGCGGGCCTGCGCAAGCAGGGCAAGCGCACGCGAACCGCCGAGCGGGGCAGCGCGCTGATGACCGTGCGCGCGCTCGAGCGCGCACAGGTCGCATTCGTCGTGATCGACGCCGCCGACGGTTTCCGCTCGCACGACGCGACGATCGCGAGCCTCGCCCAGGAGCGCGGCTGCGCGACCATCGTCCTCGCCAACAAATGGGATCTCGTGGAAGAGGCCGGGCCCCAGCGGGCGAAGGAGGTCCGCGAGTCGATCCAGCGCGGTTTGCGTTTCCTATCCGACGCGCCGCTGCTGCAGATCTCCGCGAAGACCGGCGCGGGAGTAGGGCGCCTGCTCGGGCGCGCGCAGAAGCTCCACCAGACCGCCGAGCGCCGGATTCCGACCTCCGAGCTGAACCGCTGGCTGCAGGATTGCGTGAGCCGCCACGAACCCGCGATGGCCCAGCGCGGTCACCGCAAGCGCCCGCTGAAGTTCTTCTACGCCACCCAGACCACCGTGCGTCCGCCCACGTTCGTGCTGGTCTGTACGGATCCCGACGCCGTTCAAACCTCCTATCGCCGGTTTCTCGAGAACCGACTCCGAGAGGCCTTCGACTTCAACGGCGTTCCGATCCGGCTGCGGCTGCGGCCGCGCTCGCGCAAGGATGACGCCGAGTAGGGCGAGCTGAAGCCCGGCCTCGAAGTCGCGCAGGCATCCGATACAATCCGCGCCGCGCGAGCCGATCGGCAGCGCCAGCTACGGGGAATTTGCGAAGAGAGGCAACGTGGCCCACAAGCCCGAACACGAACAGTCGCACGTCATCGAAGAAATCGAAGACCTCGCCGAACGCGGGGCGCAGTGGATCCGCGACCACCTCGCGCTGACCATCACCACCCTGGTGGTCGTGCTGATCACGGCCGCCGGAGTCGGCGCTTTTGCCGCGCACCGCACCCACGAGGCGCAGGCGGCTTCGAATGCATTCGATCGGGTTGCGACCGAGTACCGCAAGGCGATGGGCGCCGACCCCGACGCGTTGGAGGTCCCCGAGCTCGCCAATCCCGACGCGGCTGCGCGGATTCAGAGCGAATTTGCCGAGCAATTCGCAGCCGTCGCCGAAGAGCATTCGGGCACGGTCGCCGCGGCGCTCGCGCGGCTCGAGCAGGGCAACCTGGCCGCGGCAGCCGGCCAGACCGACGCCGCGATCGAAATCTGGCAGGGCGCCATCGAAGAACTCGGCGGCAACCCGAACTTCCGCGCCATTCTCGAACAGCGCATCGGCCAGGCCTACGACGACGCCGGGCGCTGGCTCGAAGCCGCAGAATCCTACGAGAAGGCCGGAGCCGCGGAAGACTACCCGCTGCGCCACTGGGCGCTCGCGCAGGCGGCCCGCTGCTTTCAGCAGGCCGGCGAACTCGAACGCGCCCGCGAGCTCGCGCTGCGCGTCAGCACCGAAGCGCCGGATCTGATGCTGCCGCCGCACCTCAGCACCATGCTCGCAGAACTCCGACAGGTTCAGGCGCCCTGATCGCGAATCCAAACCAGCGACGACGCGCGCGATCCCATATCACCGAGATGGATTCTGGCTCGGATCCCGACAGGCCGGGAGCAGGCCCTGGGGGCCGAGGCCCGAGATTCGGCTGCTCGGCGCCCCTCGACTCTCAAATTTAATGTCCGATAAGTATTATTATGTTAAGTAGAGCTTGTAGGCGTTGGGGGCCGCCACGAGGCCCTCTCGCCCCTCTTCGCTTCGATCAGCTCGAATCGGCCACTCTTCGCCCGCTGCGGTTTCGAGAGGTTGCGATCCCCTCTTTCCGGTTCGGGGGGGGCTGTGCTATAGGCGCGCGATTCGCAGCGGGTTGGAGAAAATGCGTAGTGAGTAAGAGCCGTGAACAGCAGAAATACGAGGAAACACTCGCGCGATTTCGAAATCACGGCCAAGAGCGGGTTTTCCGCTTCTGGGACGATCTCGACGCAGCGCAACGGCAGCGACTGCTCGATCAGGCCGCAGCGGTCGATCTGGCGGCGCTGAAGCGCGCCCACGAGGCGAATAGCGGCAATACGGGCGCCCGCCCCCCCAAGCTCGAGCCGGTCCCCGTGGTGCGGCTTCCGGCCCACGGTGGCGACGCGGCGGCGTTCGACCGGGCATTCGAAACCGGCAGCCAGGCGCTCGCGGACGGGCGCGTCGCGGTGCTGGTGGTGGCCGGCGGTCAGGCGACCCGGCTCGGATTCGACCAACCCAAGGGCGGCTACCCGGTCGGCCCCGTCACCGAGCGGACCCTCTTCGAACAGCAGGCCCAGAAGATCCGCGGCCTGCGCCGGCGCTACGGGCGCCCTCTCCCGTGGTACGTCATGACCAGCGATGCGACCGACGCCGCCACGCGGGCGCTGTTCGAGCAGAACGACTGTTTCGGGCTGCCCGCCGAAGACGTGATCTTCTTCCGACAGGGAATGGTGCAGAGCCTGGATTTCGAAGGGCACCTGATGCTGGAGCACCCCGACCGCATCTTCGAGAACCCCAACGGTCACGGGGGATCGCTCACCGCCCTGCTCTCGTCGGGCAGCCTGGACGACATGGAGCGCCGCGGCATCGACACCGTCTTCTACTACCAGGTCGACAACCCGCTGATCCAAATAGCCGATCCCGCCTACCTGGGATTTCACCTCGAAGCCGAAGCGGAGATGTCCTGCAAGGTCGTTCGAAAACGCGATGCGATGGAGAAGGTCGGCGTGGTCGCGCGGGCCGACGGCAAGGTCGGCGTGATCGAATACACCGAAATCGACGACGAGCACCGATTTGCGACCGACGACGACGGCGAGCTGGTGTTCTGGGCCGGCAGCGTCGCGATCCACGTGTTTTCGACCGCGTTCATTCGCCGGGTCGCCGAGAGCGCCGATGAACTCCTGCCCTATCACGCCTCGGCGAAGCGCATCCCGACGATCGACGACGACGGCCAGCCCGCCCTGCCCGCCGAACCCAACGGACACAAACTCGAGCGCTTCGTATTCGACGCGCTCGCCGCCGCGCGATCGGTCTGCGTCGTAGAGGCGGATCGCAAGCTGGAATACTCGCCGATCAAAAATGCGGAGGGCGCGGACTCGCCGACTTCCGCTCGACGCGACTTGATCGCCGTGTATCGCTCGTGGCTCGAGGCCGCGGGCATCGAGTTGCCGAAGGACGGCACCGCAATCGAAATCGACCACTCGCGGGTCGACAGCCCCGAAGATGCGCGCCAGCTGGGAATCCGGCGGTGCGACGAGGCCGGGGACGCGATCCGCGTCCAAGCCGGGGAGAGCGCATGACTCCCGCAAGAAAGACGACCAGGGCACGGCGCCCTGCAAAGAAGAAAACCGGTGCGCGAAGCTCGGCAAAGCGGACCACTGCGAAGGCCCGGACCGTGAAAAAGTCCGCCAATAAGAAGAGAACCATGAGCAAGAAGAAGACCGTGAAGAAGAAAGCCTCGGCCAGGAAGAAGACCTCGACCAGGAAGAAGGCTTCGGCCAAGAAAAAAGTCGCACCGAAGAAGAAGGTCTCGGCCAAGAAGAAAGCCGCTGCCAAGAAGAAGACCTCGGCCAAGAAGAAGAAGACAACGACGGCGAAGAAGAAGGCCGCGGCGAGCGCAGCCCGAAAGAAAGCGGCCGCTGCCAAAGCCAGGGCCAAGGCGAAAGCCGCGGCCGCGAAAGAAAGGGAGCGCGCACTCGCCGCGAAGGCGAGAGAGAGAGCCAAAGCGCTCAAGGCCAAAGAGCGCGCGGCCGCCCTCAAAGCGCGCGAAAGAGCCAAGGCCAAGAAAGAACGAGAGCGACTCGCCGCCGCCAAGGCGAGGGAACGGGCGCGCGCGGCCGCGCTCAAAGCCAGAGAACGGGCCAAGGCGCAGAGAGAACGAGAGCGAGCCGCCGCCGCCAGGGCGAAGGAAAGAGCGCGCGCAGCCGCGCTGAAAGCCAAGGAAAAAGCCAAGGCCCAGAAAGAAAAGGAGCGACTGGCCGCCATCAAGGCGAAAGAAAAGGCCAAGGCTCTCAAGGCAAAAGAAGAGGCTGCACGCGCCAAGGCCGCGGCTGCGGCGGAGGCAAAGGCCGCGAAGGAAGCCGCCGCGAACGCCAAGGCGATCGAGGCCGCCCGGCGCCGGAGCATGTACAAGGACACGATGGACACGAGCGAGGTCGAGACAACCTCGCCGCTCGGAGCCCGTTACGTCTGCTTCAAATGCGCCAGGCCCTTCTACGACCTGAACCGCCCAGAACCGATCTGCCCCAAGTGCGGAGCCGACCAGCGCGAGAAGCCCAAAGCGCCGCCCAAGCCCGCTCCCCGGCCGAAGGGCCGGATCAAGAAGCAAGGCGGAATGGCGCCGCTACTCGAAGAAGACGAGGAAGAGTTCATCGAGACGGACGACGACGATCTACTGGAAGTGGGCCTCGAAGAGACGCTGCTCGAAAAGCGCGGCATCGACGACGACGAGGAGCCCTGAGCGCCACGCCGCTAGAAGGTGGTCACGCGCCTGAAGATCATCTTGTAGACCGGCCGGTCCCGCTCCCGGATCATCTGCTCTTTGGCGAGCTGGTCGACCAGGATCTGGTTGTCGGTGACTTTGTAGGCCCGATCCCTGCGCTCTCGGCTCGCGCGCTGGGCGCGCTCGAACTCGTCGATCCGCTCCTCCAACAAACCGCCGCCCTGCACCACCACTTTGTTCGCGTCTCCGGCTTTGCGGTAGCGAGCCATCTGGATTTCGACCTCGCCCTGGTAGGCGGAAATCATCTGCTGCAGTTCCTGATCCGAGTAACCGCGGTAGGGTCGCGGCACGGCGTTCTCGATCGTCGCATTGCGGTGATAGTTCCAGCCGCCGGCGACACCGAGAATCAGGAGCAAGATCACGGTCTGGGCCACGCGCGGATCGGATTTGCCTGCCATGGGATACCTCCATCGGTCTGGCGCCGAGGCTCGCCGCCCGGCCCGACTCACTGCCGACAACGATTCGGCAAAACCGGCTCACTACTTGGGCCGTTTCCAGATCCCGTTCGGTGGCGGCATCAGTAGAGCGCGCGGTAGGCCTCGAGGCTGCGCAGGACGCGTTTCACATATTCGCGTGTCTGGTCGTAGGGGATGGCCTCGACCCACTCGTCATCTTCGGGCGGCCCCTCGACCAGCCAGCGCGACACCGCCTCGGGGCCCGCGTTGTAGCTCGCGATGGCCGCCGACTTCCGGCCGTCGAACCGCGTCATCAACTGTTCGAGATACGAGCTCCCGAGTCGAATGTTGATGCTCGGGACGAAGAGATCGTCGGGCGAGAACGCCTCGAGCGATTCGCGCTGCGCGAGCCGCTCGCCGGTCTCGGGCATGATCTGGAGCAACCCGCGCGCACCCGACACCGAGACGACGTCGGGTCGGTAGCCGCTCTCTTCGCGCATGACCGCGTACACGAGCCCCGGCTCGACGCGGATGCCGCTCTCGGCCACCTCGCGAAACAAGTCGACGAACGGGGTCGGCCACGCGTGCCACCAGACCTCGAGGTCTGCCGGCGCGGGCAGACCGGCCAGGCGCTCGCCGTAGGCTTCGACCATCAGCAGCTCGGGGCGGTAGAAGTCGCCTGAATCCGCGTAGAGCTGCGCGAGGTTGAGGCGATCTGTGAGCCCGCGGACGCGCGGATACAGCCGGTCGAGTTCGGCGCGCGCTTCCGCCCGCATGCCGGCTTCCAGCAGGATTCTCGCGCGCACCAGGTCGCGCTCCTCCAGCTGCGACGAGCCCGGATCCAGCGGTTCGGGTTCCGGGACTTCCCCGCTGTGAATCCGGGCCGCGGATCGAAATCCGTAATAGGTGAGCGGGTACTCGGTGGCGAGCGTGCGGTATTCGTCCTCGGCGCCGCTCGCACCGTTTCGGTCGAGGGCTCGGGCGCGCCAGTAGCGGGCCCTCTGCGTCGAGGCCGCGTCGTCGTCGATGATCAGCTGGTCGAAGTATTCGATCGCCTCGGCAAACCGCTCGGCGCGGTACCTCG
>JAFDBP010000198.1 GCA_019313245.1 Deltaproteobacteria bacterium | reverse complement strand
CTTCGACTCCACTACGTGGAGTTCTTTGGAAAGTTTTTCAGCCCGGGCGGTTCGCAATACCAGCCCTTTCGACATTGGTCCCCGCGTGAGAACGCGGTTGAGGAGAGGAGCGCATGATATGGAAACCTATGCCCTGTACCTGAGTGCAGCCATGGCGATAGCGATACCCGCCCTGGCGACCGGTTGGGCTCAGTCGCGAATCGGGCCTGCAGCCGCCGCGACGTTGGCCGAAAAGCCAGAGCTCTCGGTCACGGTCGTGCTGCTGATCGCCATCCCGGAAACCGTCGCGATCCTGGGGTTCGTCGTCTCGGTGCTGATTTTGATGCAAGGAGGAGGCTGATCGGACGATGACTCTTTCCAACCTCGACGAAGCCCTTCGGGCACGAGCCCAAGATTCGGCTGATGCAATCTTGAGCGCCGCCCGAGTCGATGCAGAGCGCATCGCTGCGGACGCAGCCCGCGTCATCGAGGAACGCAGGAGCGCGGTCTTGAACAGCCGAGAAGACGAATACAAGGCGGAAGCGCGCGCCGGCATCGCGGCGGAGCGGCACGAGGCGATGCGGGCCGTGCTTCTCGCAAAGACTCGCGTGGTCGAGCGGGTGTTGCAGCGCGCGAGAGCACTTCTTCGCGAGAGCGCCGCCAGCGAAGTGTACCGCGCCGGGCTCGAAGACGAGCTCACACGGGCGCTCGGATTCATCGGGGACGAGAAAGCCCTCGTGCGCTGCTCAGAGTCGCTGGCGCCGACGCTGCGCCAGACGCTCCGGTCGAATCCGAATGTGGACGTCGAGGTGGCTGACGACATCGGCACCGGGTTCGTCGCGATCGGAAGCGGCGGCCGCGTCCGAGTCGATTCGACGCTCGAAACCCGACTCGATCGCCTGGCGCCCGTGCTGGCGATCGAGATTCACGAACGACTGGAGGAACGCTGACCGTGGCGATTTACCTCGGAGACATCAACACGCGCGCACGTGGGCTTCGCACCCGCTTGTTGAAGCCGCGAGATCTCGGGCGGCTCGCCCACGCGCGCAGCCTATTCGGGCTCCAGCGAGAGCTCGTAGCCCTCGGAGTGGCCCCGGCCGATACCCTGGCGACGCCGGCCAGCCTAGAACGCGTGGTTCGCCGACGAGCGGCCGATCTGATGTCGATTTTGGGCCGGTGGTGCGCGGACGAGCGTCAGCCGATTCTCGCGGTCATCTTCGACGACGAGGATCGTCGGTCCATCCAAAGCATCCTCCGCGGCGCGGAGCAGGGTGCGGCCTCGGACACGCGGCTGAGCGGCTTGGTCCCGACTACCCACCTTTCCGAGCGAGCCCTGCACGTATTAGCGAGCCAGCCGACCATCACCGACGTCGTGCGCATGCTGGTCTTGTGGAGCCATCCTTTCGGGCTTCCGCTCGTCGACGCCGCGAGTGGCACACGACCGTCGCTCTTCGCCATCGAAGTCGCTCTGCAACGGGCCTTCGCCAGCCGGGCACTTGGTTCCGCACGTAAGGCTGGGCGTCATCTGATCGACTACGCACGGCAGGTGATCGACGTCATGAACGCCTGGTCGGCTCTACTGCACTTTCCGGAGCGCGACTCTGCAATCCTCGATCTGACCTTCATCGAGGGCGGCAAGCTCGTGGATCGCGAGGCGTTCGCCGATCTATTTGCGCTCGAGAGCTTCGATGCCGTACTCGAAGGGCTCGTGCGGACACTTCGAGAGTCGCCCCTCGCGAACGCCTTCGCAGGCGAGCCTACAGACGTCGCCACCCTCGAAACCGCGGTGCTCCGTGCACAACTCGCCGAGCAGAGTCGCGCTGCGCGCATCGCACCCGAGGGACCTGCGCCCGTCATCAGCTTTGCGCTCGCACTCCGTGCCGAAGTGCTCAACCTGCGGCGGATCATTTGGGGCATTTCTCTCGAAGCGCCGGCGGCGATGCTCGAGGCCGAGATGGTGGTGACATGAGTGAGACGCAGCTCGTGGTGATTGCAGGCGCGGGCTTGACTGCGGGTTTCGCCCTCGCAGGGGTTCATGTCGTGGAAGCGGCCAACGGCGACCACGCCGCCCGCGAGATTGCGCGGCTCGCGGACCAGGGGACCACTGGAGTGATCATCATCGAGGAACCTCTCTACCAAAACATCCCCGAAGAGGTGCGCAGGGGTTTTGCGCGCGCCTCCTTGCCGGTCGTCATTCCTGTGCCCGGTCCGGACTGGACCGCCGAATCGAGCGCGCACGAGTACATCGTCGAAATCTTGCGCCGTGCGATCGGCTACCGGGTGAGGCTGCAATGAGCGAACCGTGCATCACGCGCGTAGCCGGTGCGATCGCGGAGGCCCAGCCCCTCGGGGGTGCCGCGCTGTACGAGCTCGTCGAGGTAGGGGCGAAGCGATTGCTCGGCGAAGTAATTCGGATCGAGGGGGATGTCGCTACGATTCAGGTCTTCGAGGAAACGACGGGGCTCGAGCTCGGAGAACCCGTTCTACCAACAGGCAGCTCACTGACGACACAGCTCGGCCCAGGTCTCCTCGGCGCAATTCTCGATGGGGTCGGTCGCCCGCTCGAAGGGCTCGCGGACCGCTCCGGTGACTTCATCGCCCCCGGAGCCTCCCTCCCCACCCTCGACCCGGAGGCGCGCTGGTCGTTCGACCCCGCGATCGACGCCGGTACGGAGGTGACCAGCGGCGACGTGCTGGGCGTGGTAGAGGAGCGGCCGGGCTTGATCCACCGCGTGATGGTGCCGCCCGGTGTGAGCGGTCGAATCGACGATATACGGCCGGGCACCTTCACCGTCTCCGACACGATTGCAACGCTCGAAGACG
>JAFDBP010000197.1 GCA_019313245.1 Deltaproteobacteria bacterium | reverse complement strand
TGGCGGCGTCGCGGCGAACACCCGGCTGCGCGAGCTGGCCACGCACCGCGCGAGCGACGCCGGCATCGCGATCTTCATCCCGCCGAAGGCGCTGTGCACCGACAACGCCGCGATGATCGCGGCGGCGGGCGCGCAGCTGCTCGCGCGCGGCGACCGCCACGGCCTCGACCTCAATTCGTTCTCGCGCGGCAGCGGCCCGCTTTGAACGCGGCAGCGGGGACGTTGGTGAATATTCACCTTCCCGGGCAGGCTGCCAACGAATCGCAACCCGCGGCGTGGGAGGGTGAATATTCACCAACGTCCCCGCTGTTCTCGCTGTGGTTGCTGTGAACGCGGCGGAGATCAAGGCGTTTCTCGCGCGGCACGGGTTGCTCGCGCGGCGCGACCTCGGCCAGAACTTCCTCGTCGACGAGACTCTCGCGTCGCGGCTGGTCGATCTCGCGGGCGTCGAGCCCGGCGATCGGGTGATCGAGATCGGCACGGGGCTCGGGGTGCTGACCGGCGCGCTCGCGAGAAGCGCGCAGCGCGTCGTGACGCTCGAGGTCGACGCGGGCCTCGTGCGGGCCCTGCGCGCCGACGCCGTCTTGCCCGACAACGTCGAACTCGTGCACGCCGATGCGCTCGAGGTCGATCTCGCGCGATATGCGCGCGCGGGTGCCGAGCCCGTGCGGCTGGTCTCCAATCTACCCTATCATGTGTCGGCACCGCTGCTGCGCCGCTTGCTCGACCTGCGCGGTCTGCTGATCGATTGGTCGGTGATGCTCCAGCGCGAGGTCGCCGCTCGCTTGCTCGCGCGGCCGGGCTCCCGCGACTACGGGTCGCTCTCGGTCCTGCACGGGTTGACGGTGACACTTGCGAAGGGAATGGATCTATCGTCCAACTGCTTCTTTCCGGTGCCCAGGGTCGAATCGACCTTCGTTCGCATTGCTCCGTTGGAAACTCCCGCGGTCGAAGCGAACGAACTCGCGGACGTCGAGCGGGTGGTGCGCGCGGCCTTCGCCAAGCGGCGCAAGACGCTCGTCAACTCGCTCCGGGCCGGAGCGCTCGGCGCCGAGCACTCCGCCGAAGCGATCGCGGCCGCGTTGTCGCGCTGTGCGATCGAGCCGCGGGCGCGCGCCGAGAGCCTCGAGCCCGCGCAATTGCTCGCCCTGGCGAGGGAACTCCGCTGACACCTGGCCTTCCGCGGACGCCGTAGCGGTTGTCCGCGGGCGGTCTCGGGGCCGCTTGACAACCCCCATCGGGCTACTCCAAGCTTCCCGGGTCGAGAGGGGTCTCGCAGGTCGCGAACTCCATCACGATGCAGCAACCGAAAGAAGACTCTGTACGCCCTGTGCGCGCGCGCACCGGCCGACAGAAACGACGCCTGGCAACACCCAGAGTGACGCTTGGATCCCCGCCGAGGGACCGAGACGGGGGTGGTTGAGGGGCGGTCAGCGGGCACGACCGCTTGGCCGACGCCGCGCCTCCGGATTTCTCCGGCAGGCGCGTTTTTGTTTGCGGACAGCGCAGCGCACAGATCCCCCAGGAGGTGCGTATGTCTGCCGTTACCGCCAAGTCCGCTCGAGAACACCGCATCACGATCCCGTCGCTGCTGGCGCGCAAGAGCCGCGGCGAGCGGGTCACGATGCTCACCGCCTACGACTTCACTTTTGCGAGCATCTTCGACGCGGCGGATATCGACATCCTGCTCGTCGGCGACTCGCTCGGCAACGTGGTGCAGGGTCAGGACACGACGCTCCCCGTGACCCTCGACGAAGTCGTCTACCACACGCGCCTGGTCGCGCGCGCAGCCCACCGGGCGATGGTCGTCAGCGACATGCCGTTCGGCAGTTACCAGGTTTCGGCCGAGGACGCAGTTCGCAGCGCGATCCGCTGCGTGAAGGAAGGCGGCGCGCACGCGGTGAAGCTCGAGGGCGGCGAAGCCGTCACCGCCACGATCGAGCGCATCGTCGCCGCCGAGGTGCCCGTGATGGCCCACGTCGGCCTCACACCCCAGTCGGTTCACCGCATGGGCGGGCACCGCGTGCAGGGCCGCGACGAGGCTTCGCGCAACCGCGTGATCCGCGACGCGCAGGCCGTGGAAGCCGCGGGGGCCTTTTCGGTGGTGCTCGAAGGGGTGCCCGAGGATCTGGCCGGCGAGATCACGCAACTGCTGACGATCCCGACCATCGGCATCGGCGCGGGCCTCCACTGCGACGGCCAGGTGCTCGTGATGCACGACATGCTCGGCCTGACCGACTGGACGCCGAGCTTCGTCAAGCAGTACGCGAACCTCGGTGCGCTCGCCGCGCAGGCCGCGCGCAACTTCGCCGAAGAGGTCGCCAACTCGAAATTCCCCGACGCCCGGCACAGCTACCGGTAAGCGGGATGCGCATCATCGGGAAGGTTGCGGAGCTGCAAGCGCTCGCAGATTGCGAACGCGCTGCGGGCGAGAAGATCGCGCTGGTGCCCACGATGGGCGCGCTCCACGCGGGTCACCTGTCGCTCGTCGAAACCGCCCGCGAGCGCGCGGATCGGGTCTGGGTTTCGATCTTCGTCAATCCGACCCAGTTCGAGAGCGCCGCGGAAGCGAGCCGCTACCCGCGCGACCGCGAACGGGATCTGCAGTGCTGTCGCGATGCGGGCGTCGACGTGGTCTTCGCGCCCGAACCCGATGAGATGGTCGATCCCGCGAATCAGACCTGGGTCGAAGTGGGAGAGGTCGCGCGGCCCCTCTGCGG
Source organism: Deltaproteobacteria bacterium (assembly GCA_019313245.1). Classification (GTDB taxonomy): domain Bacteria; phylum Myxococcota_A; class UBA9160; order UBA9160; family SMWR01; genus JACZVU01. The sequence goes on along the minus strand of JAFDBP010000197.1, from coordinate 2,431 downwards.
TCGCTCGCGCCCGGGGCATTTTCGCGCGGTCGCGACGATCGTCGCGAAGCTGCTGCTCGCCGCGAAGCCGCATCTCGCCGTCTTCGGAGAGAAGGACTACCAGCAGTTGGCGGTGATCCGTCGGATGGTTCGCGACCTCGGATTCGATGTCGAGATCGTCGGCGCTCCGACGGTGCGCGAGCCGGATGGCCTGGCGCTTTCGAGCCGCAACGTCCAACTGCATCCCGAGGCGCGCCGTCAGGCGGTTGCGCTGGTTCGCGCACTCGACGCCGCCGAGGGCGCCGTGGCCTCGGGCGAACTCGACGCGGCGCGGCTGCTCGCGCGCGCCACGGCCGAGATCGAGAAGGCGCCGCTCGCGCGGATCGATTACGTCGAGTTGCGCGACGCGCACTCGCTCGGACCCGTGCCCGAAAAGCTCGCAGATCCCGCGCTGCTCGCGCTGGCCGTCTATTTCGATTCACCCGAACGCGATGCCGCCGAGGCCGTGCGGCTGATCGACAATCGCGTGCTCGATCCGAGGCGCGCCAGCTCTTCCGGATAGCGCGCACCACTGCATCGCGAGAGAAGAAGCGCGCGCGGCGGACCGCCCGAGGCCGGGCCCGCCGCGCGGCGGCCGGGTACCATCCCCGCTGGAGGCCTGGAGCAGCAGCCATGGGCGAAGGCGACAAGCAGCGCAAGGTCATCGCGAGCAATCGCAAGGCCCGTCACGAGTACGAGATTCTCGACACCTTCGAGGCCGGGATGGTGCTGCTGGGCCCCGAGGTGAAATCGCTTCGGGCCGGCAAGGCCAGTCTCGGCGACGCCTACGCGGAAATCCGGCGCGGCGAACTCTACCTGCAGAACGCCCACATCGGCGCCTACGAGCAGGCGGGCAGGGCGAACGCGCCGCCGCGGCGCGAGCGCAAGCTGCTGCTCCACCGCTACGAGCTGTCGCGGCTGGCGGGCCGCGTCGCCGAGCGCGGCCTCACCCTGATCCCGCTGCAGCTGTACTTCAAGGACGGTCGCGCCAAGGTCGAACTCGCGCTCGCGCGCGGCAAGCGCCGCTACGACAAGCGGCAGGCGATCCGCAAGCGCGAGAACGAGCGGGATCTCAAGCGCACCATGCGGGGCCGCGGCCGCACCCGCTCGTAGCGCTCTGCCGTGAAGCTGCCGGCCGCCTGCCGGTGTGTTTTTTTACACAATTTCGGTGAATTTCGACCGGCTGCTGGCCGATTCACACCATGGGCCAGAGGGGCCGGCCCAACCGATTTCGAGAGCAGGCGAAGAGAGTCTTCGATGAGCCTATCGACGCTGAAGTTGCTGATGATCCCGATCCTGATCGTGGGCGGGTTGTGGGCCATCCGCAACTTCACGGGCGAGGTGGCGACCCTCTACACGAGCGATGCTGCGGGGCAGACCTACACGACGCGAATCTGGGTCGTCGACCACGGCCACGAAACCTGGATCCGGTCGCTGGATCCGACGAGCCCGTGGCTCGACCGCATCGTCAACCAGCCCGACGTGCAGCTGCGCCGCGGCAAGACGATCGCCAATTTTCGCGCCACGCCGCACGCCGATCGGCGCGCGAGGATCAACGCCCTGATGGCCCAGCGCTACGGCTGGGCGGAGTGGTTCCTCTCGCGGATCGAGACCCGCGACGCCGCCGTCCCCGTCTACCTCGATCCCGTGAGCTGACGGCGGGAGCGTCCCCGCCCGCGCGGCCCTTGCCACTCGCCGAGGTGTAACTACCCTATCTGGTTCGGGGGCGATCGGTTTCGACGGGTGGTCGAAGGCGGGCGCTGCGTGTCGACATCGTCACAGCTGTCGTTAAACAAGTGGCAAGTTGGTGATTACAATTGCCGACGACAACTACGCAATCGCTGCCTAGCTGAAACTAGGTTAGCGACACCCGTCCGTGACGCCTTCTAGCGGGTCGCGGGTGTCATCAGAGGGCTGGCCTGCGGAACGCGGCTCCTACGAGCCGCAGGCGAGATCAACTGGAGCTGGGTTCGCGTCGCCACGGCTTCGAGGCGGCGCGGACCGAGATGATTCGGAGCCTACACACGTAGACGCGCACGTTGGACGCCATGCGGACGCGGGTTCGATTCCCGCCGCCTCCACCAAATTCTCTCTTCCATTCAAGTACTTACAAGAGAACACAAGAGTTGGCGGACGCGCGGCGGACAGCTTTCGCGCCGAGGCATACACTGAATTAGGTGCATTTTGAGATCGGTGAAGGAGCGCGATCGGGTCCTGGCCGGAGTGCGATCGAGGCCGATTTCCGGAGCGCGTGTGCAAGCGCCGAATACCCAGCACGTCGCTACCTGCGAGGTGGCTTTGCGCATTGCAAGCTTCTAGCGGCAGGACCTACTAAAAACTGGCGGGTTGTCGAGCGCCGGCAATCACTGCTTATCCGGTGAATTCGAACCCGATGCGTGCTCCGTCGGCACCG
>JAFDBP010000196.1 GCA_019313245.1 Deltaproteobacteria bacterium | reverse complement strand
TCGCCAACGACACCGCGCAGAATTTCGTCTTCCGCAATCGGGGCGACGGAAGCTTCGTGGAAGAGGGCGTCGAGTTCGGCCTGGCGTTCGACTCGAACGGCGCCGCGACCGGCGCGATGGGCATCGACGTGGCCCACTACCGCAACGATCAGACGATCGGCGTCGCGATCGGGAACTTCGCCAACGAGATGACCTCGCTGTTCGTCGGCCGGCTCGGGGAGTCCAGCTTCAGCGACGAGGCGATCGTCGAGGGCATTGGCCCCGACAGCCGCGCCATGCTGACCTTCGGGGTCTTCTTCTTCGACTACGATCTCGACGGGCGCCTCGATCTGCTGCAGGCGAACGGGCACCTGGAGGAAGAAATCGAGGTTCTGCAATCGAGTCAGCACTATCGACAGCCCGCGCAGCTGTTCTGGAATGCGGGCCCCGACGCGAAGCGAACCTTTGCGCCGGTCGCCGCGGCCTCGACGGGTGACCTCGCCCGCCCGATCGTCGGCCGGGCGGCCACCTATGCGGACATCGATGCAGACGGCGATCTGGACGTGCTGTTGACCCAGGTGGCCGGACCGCCGTTGCTGCTGCGAAACGACCAGCAGACGGGCCACCACTGGCTGCGCGTCGTGCTCGAGGGCAGCGACGGAAACCGCGACGCGCTCGGTGCCCAGCTCGAACTTCGCACGGGCGATCAGGTCCAGAGGCGCATCGCGACGTTCACCCGCAGCTACCAGTCGCAGGTGGAGAAACCGATCACGTTCGGTCTCGGAGATGCGGAACGGGTCGATCGCCTGCAGATCCAGTGGCCCGACGGATCGCGTTCGGTTCTGAAGGACGTCGCCGTCGATCAGACGCTCCGCGTCGATTGGAGCGATCGAACGGATCCCGCGGCGCGGGAACGGGTCCGCGAGCGAAACAGCGGCGATTGATCGAAGTCGACGGGGAGATCACGGGTTGGATTCGCTTGCCGCATGCTGGAAGAGCGCGGGGAAAATCGCGGCTCGCGCGAATGGCTACTGTGCGCTGCATCCGCGACTCGCGAGCTTCGGGGCCGCGACCGCGGTCTACGCCGCATACGAAGGCGTGTTGCGAGCGTTCCGGATGCCCATGGTGTTCTACTGGGGCAAGATGCAACTCCTCGACCCCAGCTTTCTGCTCGAGCATCCACTCGACAGCCTGATCTACCTGCATTCGCAACCGCCTCTGCTCAATCTGATTGCGCTGGTGGTCCTGCACGGCGCCAATCTCACGGGATTGTCCGAGGCGACAATCGCGAGTGGCATGTATGCGCTGTTCGCGTGGGGGTGCTTCTTCACGCTGCTTCAGCTGGCGCGGCTCGCAACCGGATCCTGGATCGCGAGCGCGGTGTGCGGCGCGCTGCTCTTGCTGAATCCGGCGTTCGCCTTCTACCGCCATCGCCTGCTGTACGAAACCCCCGCGATGTTGGCCGTGATGCTGACGAGTTGGTGTTGGCTTCTGTTCGTCAAGCAGGGAAGGCTCGCACACTGGATCGGCTTGATGTTCAGCCTGACCACACTCTGCCTGACGAAGAGCTTGTTCCACCCGCTGTTTGCGCTGCTGGTCGCGCTGCTCGCACTCGCCGCGCGGCGCGCCGTCGACCAGGTCGCCTGGCCCGACCTCTTGCGCCGCCATGCGGGTGGCTTCGCGCTCGGCGTGGTGCTGGTGCTGCTATGGCCCGCCAAGAACCAACTCGTGTTCGACCATTTCGTCTACAGCTCGTGGCTCGGTTTCAACCTGACCGTGCGAACGCCCATCGAACGCTACGAGCCCTTCGAAGACTTCATCTTCAAAGGCAAGATCCACCCGAGCCTCGAGCAGCGGATCGAGGCCTTCGAAGGCTTATCCCCGGGCGCCGAGCTCTCGATCGTGCGGGCGATGAAGAAACCCTCGTTCAAGAAGATCCCCAACTGGAACCATCTCGCCGTGTTGTATACGGCGGCCGAACTCGAGCGGCGCGGAATCGAGTGGCGTCTACGGCACCCCTGGGAGTGGATGTCCATGACGGCGGGGCGTTACTTCATGACGATGCGGCCGTCGTTTGTTTTCCCCTACAGCGCGAATACCGTCTTCTCGGGAGGGCCGCGCTACGACGCCTACGCGAGGCGCTATCGCGACATCGTTCATCCGGATCTGCGCCCGTGGTTCGAGCGCGCCATGCCCGGTTGGTTCGTGCACCGCCACGCGACCCTGCTGGATCACCGCATTCCCTACACGCCGTTCGCGTTCGCCTATCCCGCGTTCCTGCTCGCATGCGGAATCTCCGCCGTGCGCAAGCGCCGCGAGCCGATCGGTTGGTTCCTGGCGTATTGCGCGCTCGCATCGCTCTGGACGATCGCCGTGCCCGCGCTCACGGATGGCGTGGAGGGCAATCGGATGCGTTTGGCGACGGCGCCCTTGATTTGCGTGGGGGGCGCCGCGCTGATTCAGTGCGCGGCGCGCCGGTTGCGGCGCCGGAGTGCTGCCTGAGGGTCCGAGGCGCGCGCTCGGGACGCGTTCTCTGCGACGCGTTTCGCGCGCCGAGCGGTTTCAAGTGGTGTCCCGCAACGGCCGATGACGGCAGGCATGATCAAATCACTGACCCAGAAGTGGAAGCGCGGTCGAGAGGGCGGAGGCGGCGTCGATCCGTCCAGCTTCGACGACCCGGTGGCGACCCAGACGGATTGGTATCCGGCGGCGCCCGGAGGTGCGAGCTTCGGCACGCATCGCCTGGTTCGGGTTTCCGCCAATCGCGTAGAGTTTTCAGCGACATTCAGCGCGAAATTCTTCTTCCTGATCTTCTTTTTTGCGGGATTGGGCGTGCTCGGCTTTCAGCTCAATCAGGTCCGCATCGGGCAGGCCTACCTGCTCAGCGAAGACACCCTGGTTCCGATCCTGGTGGGGAGCGTCTTCGCGGTCGTCGGCGGCTGCCTGTACTGGTACGGCACCACGCCGCGGGTCTTCGATCAGTCGCGAGGCTCGTTCTGGCGCGGCCGCAAAGAGCCCGCGATGCTGGGCGCGGGCGTTCGCTCGGAGAACTCGACACCCCTCTCGTCGATTCACGCGCTGCAGCTATTGACCGAGTACGTCTCGGGCAACAAGAGTTCCTATTACAGCTACGAGCTGAACCTCGTGCTCGGCGATGGCAGCCGAGTCAACGTCGTCGACCACGGAAACCTCGAGCGACTCCGGCGCGACGCGCAGACCCTCTCGCAGTTCCTCGGCAAGCCAATCTGGGACGCGATCGGGAGCCCACCGGTCTCGGGCCTCCAGGCCCTGCGGAGCCCGTCGCGAAGGCAGCTGACCAAATAGCCCCCCGACCCCGCCGAGATCCACTCGGCGGGGCATCCCCGATCGGTTCTAGAGCAGGTTTCCGTACAGCACGGGGGTACCGCCTGCGCCGGGATCGTCGCCGGTGTTCATCACTTCGACGAGCGAGCCACTGCCGACCGGGAAATCGAGCGGCCACTCGTCTTCACCCGCATCCGGCGTCGGATCGAAGCGCACGAAACCCCAGACCGTGCCGGATCCGTCGTCTGCGGTATCGAAGGTCGCGACGAATACGCCGTTCACGAAGAGGTCGTACGAACCCACCGCCACGTCTCGGATCTCGACGTCGAAGGCCGTCTCGCAATTCTCCTCGATTTCGAGCGCGGCCACGCCGGACCCCGCGCCGTTGGCCGTGAGCGGTGTCTCGCTCGAACTCGGCGAGCACGTGTTCAATCCCTCGATCTGGGCGAGCATGGGGCCGTTGAACATCGCGGTGCCGTCGGTGAGCTGGACGAGGATTTCCTTGCGGCGCGGATCGAAGCCGAGCTGCTGCTTCTTGTGGTGCGGCTTGACCTTGCCCGAGCCGTTCCCGCGAATCGGCCTGGTCTGGAAGTCGGCCCGCGCGTTGCCCGCCGGATTCGGCGTGAGGGTCGCGGCCAGGACGCCATCGACGAGAATTTCGTAGTCCTCGGCCGGCACGCGGCGCATCGAGATCGAGAGCTTGCCGTGCCCGTTGGGGCGCATGTCGTAGCGCGCGGCGACGGTGCCCGAAGGAGAGGCGTCTGCGTCCGGTGCGAGTTCCGTGACTTCCTTGATCTTGGTCTTCGGGCCATCGTCTTGCGGCGCGCCGTAGAGCCAGCCGCCGGCGATCTCGTTCGTTTCGTCGGCAGCATTCGCGATCACGAGATACTTGCCCCTCGGATCGGCCGGTGCTTCGGGATCGTCGGTCTTCGCGAGGTTCTGGGTCACGTTGGCCGAGCCGTTCGATTTGCTGGTGAAGCGCGTGAGTTCCGCAGAATCGGCCGCGGCCTCGTCATCTTTGCAGAGCAGCACGTACTCGGTGTCGGCGTCCAGGCCGCGCGCGCGCAGCTTCAGCACGACCTTGGTCCCCTGCAATTGGGTGTGGACATCGGCCCGCACGGCGCCGCGGCCGAGACCGTTTCCGTTTCCGTTCCCGTTCCCGCTCAGGTCGGTCAGTCGGATCTGGATCTTCGATTCTTCCTTGGCGCCAGCCGTGAAGGGAAGGGTGATCAGCGCGAGAGCCAGGATCAGGATCTGCGCGCGAAAGCGGTGGGCGGGTGCAAACATGGGAATCTCCTCGGTTGATGAAATTTTCGGCGTCCGATTCAGGGGTCTGTATTATATGCGAAAATCGAAATCATGATCGATGAAAAACGCTTTTGTGGCTGTGAGTTGAGTCACATTCGTGATGTAAAATCGCAGATTGGAACTGAGGGCTTCGAGATGGCGCTTGTTCTGCACATGAGTTGCCCAACCGTGAGATGGTGAGAGCGCGTAGCGAGGTGCAGCGCGATCCGCCGAGTGATCGCCGCGGTCGCCATCTGCAAGTTCGCGGTTTCGTCGACGATCCCTACCGGAACCCAGCTCGGCGGGGAGTCGCGCTGAGCGTTACTCGGCCGAGCGTTCGATCTTGCGCAGCGTCCGCTCCAGCATCTGTTGATTGAGCGGATTCTTCGGTTCCAGTTCGATCGCCCGGGCGAGCAGTTCCATCGCGCGCCCGTACTCTCCGAGTTTGGAGCGGGTGATGGCGGCGCTGCGCAGCAATGCCGCGTCGTTCGGGTCGAGTGCGAGGCCCGCTTCGTAGGCTTCGGCGGCGGCCGCGAGGTTGCGCTCGCCCTCGAATGCGCGCCCGAGGCCGCCCCAG
>JAFDBP010000195.1 GCA_019313245.1 Deltaproteobacteria bacterium | reverse complement strand
CCCCATTCAGCGGCGCGGAACCCCGGGCTGTCCTTGACGTTGTTGAAGATGGGCGACGGCGACAGGGTCTCGTCCGCGTAACGGCAGATGGCGCCCATCTCGAGGTCCCAGTCCACCTCGTCGTCGATGGCGAGGTACTCGCCCTCCTTCACCATCTGATCCAGATATTCGCGATAGCTGCGGGGGATGGAGTCATAGTCGATCTTGATAGGCACTTCGTTCTCCCTCATTCGTTGTGTATGAATGCGATTACGACTTCAATGGCATCGCCGAGTAGCTGTCGGGGCCTTCCCAGCGCTTGAGGATCCCCGCGTCCAGGCCGAACAGGTCGAGCACCCGTCCGACGCTGTGGTTCACGAGGTCGTCGATGCTCTTGGGGTGGTTGTAGAAGGCCGGCATCGGGGGAGCGATCACGGCACCCAGCTGTGCCGCCTCGTAGAGCAGCTTGCAATGGCCGACGTGCAAGGGCGCCTCCCGAGGCATCAGCACCAGCTTGCGCTGCTCCTTGAGCACCACGTCCGCCGCACGCACCAGCAGGCTATCGGCGGCCGAGTGCACGATTCCCGACAGCGTCCGCATCGAGCACGGAGCGATCACCATGCCGTCGGTCTGGAAGGAGCCGCTCGAGATCGGAGCCGCCTGATTGCCGAAGCCGTGCACGTGGTCGGCGAGATCTTCCACGTACTCGACGTCGTGCGTCGTTTCGATCTCGATGTTCATGCGCGCGAAGCGGCTCATCACGAGATGCGTCTCGATGTCCTTCATGGTGTTAAGGATCTCGAGCATGCGGATGCCGTAGATCACCCCGCTGGCCCCCGAGATGCCGACGATCAGTCTCTTCACGGCGCGTCCCTTTGAGGCTGGATCCACTGCAGATATGTGACGCGAATCGCGTCGGGGTCGCGGAGCTCGAACAGCCGCGCTCCCCAGGAGGTGTCCACGACGCGGGGCGTTTCGATCTCGAGCTTCGCCCTCGCGGCATCGATGTCGTCGACCTCGATCACCACGTGGAAGCGATCGGCGGGCTCACCGAGGGACAGGGGCCTGCGCTCGCGGCGGTTGTCGAGGATCTCCAGCCGCAGCGCGCCGAGGTCGAAGCGCTTGCCGCGGGCGTTCGCGCGGTCCCACTGCTCGACGACGGGAAAGCCGAGGGACGTGCCGTAGAAGTGCACCATTTCGTCGAACTGGTCAGTCACCAGGGCGATGTAGCTCATGGCTCTACCTCGCAACCGCGCGCGCGGTGATCGGTTACTGACAACGGGGCAGAACCTCGTTGATCAGGAGTTGCAAGCTGCGGTCCCACGCCTCCCGCTCATCGGTGGCGTCGTAGGCGACCACCAGCAGATGCCCGAAGCCGCCGACCCGCTTCTGGAGGTCGCGGATTTGGTTCGCCACCGTCTCGGGAGAGCCAACGAACCACAGATGGTCCGCGAGGTAGTCACAGTCCACTGCTTCGTCGGGCATCGAGGCGTCGCATTTCAGCATGGGCCCGAGCCCCAGGCCGAGGTAGATCGGAAGCATGAACTCGCGCCAGCAGCGGCCCATGATCCCGCCGAGCGCGAGTTCGCGCGCCTCGGAATCCGTCGGAGCAACGTATACGTCTCGAATGATCCGCCACTGGCCGCGATTGGGAACGCGTCCGCTGCGGGCTGCGCCTTCGACGACCGCCTCCCAGTGCTGTGCGGTGATGGCGGCGTCGGGACTGACGCTCAAGCTGACCGGGATGTAGCCCTTCTCGCCCGCGAGCCTGTGATTCTCCGAGCCCGGCGTGAGACCGGCGATCGCGATCGGCGGATGCGGCGTCTGGTAAGGAGAGAGGTGGTAACCCAGACCCGGCAGTTCGCTCTGCGCGGGGCCCAACGACCAGAACTCGCCCTTGAACTCGAATGCGCCCTCGTTCCAGAGGCGCGTCATGATCTCGAGGGCTTCGAAGGTCATTCGGCGATTCCGGCCGCCGCTGACGTCGAGAGCGAACAGGTCGTGATCGGTCGGAAGAGCGCTGATGCCGACGCCGAGCTGGTAACGCCCCTCCGCCATGTGGTCGAGGTAGGCCACGCGATGGGCCAGCTCCACCGGGTGGTGATACGGCAGCAGGTGGCCGAGCGGCCCGAGACGGATCCGCTTCGTTCTCGTGAGTGCCTGCGCGATCAGCAGGTCGGGAGCCGGACAAGGCTCCCAGCGCGCGGTGAAGTGCTCTCCGATCCAGGCCTCCTCGAAGCCCAGGGCGTCGAGCCGCTCGAGTTCCTCGAGATCCCGCCGCTGGCCGTCTCGAATGCTTCGCTCCGGGGGGTGCGAAGGCATGAGGAATGCGCCGAACTTCAAGGATCCACCTCCTCGCAAATGTGTCAGTGCTTGCGGGCCCTTTTCCGGCCCCATCCTCCCGCAGCGAGCATCTGTAGTCAGTAAATTGTCGCCAAATGATTACCCGACGTCACGCGATGACTATGCGATCGCGTTATTGGCCAGCCTGGCATAGTAGCACTTGAAGGCTTAACCGTGTCGCTTTTCTTGTCGCTGCGCGCGGAACTCCCTGGGCGATACCGCGGCCCAACGACGGAAGGCTCGGTTGAAGTTACTCAGGTTGCTGTAGCCAAGGCACCGGGCGATCTCGGATAAGGAGGCCTCCGCGCCTTCCAAGAGGCTGGCCGCGGCCTCAGCACGCGTTTCTTCGAAGATCGCCGAGTAGGTCTGGTCTTCCGCAGCGAGCTGTCTCTGGAGGGCGCGCAGATTCATCCCGAGAGCGTCGCTTGCTTGTTCGGCGGTCAACCAACGGTCGTCCGCATACGCCTGGATCAGTTGCTTGACCGCGCCCGCGGTGGAGTCGGAAGGTGCGGTCGACCAAAGAACCGCTTTATCGACAGCTTGGCTCCGTTCGCGCGGCCTGGATTGCCCCAGCGGCAGCGCGAGCATGGAACCTGGGATTGGGAAGCCCGTGCAGCACTGACTGAAACGGGGTCTGGCGGCGAGTGACTCGATTGCCTGGACGCGATCGGGAGCCCCCTTTGCGATACACCAGATCTCCGTTGGCGACCATTCGGGGTCGACGAGTCGGACGATCTTCAACATCCACATCAGGAGGTAGAGCTCTGATTGCCATTCGCCCAACTGGTGAGTCAGGTTGAACCGGACGGAGAAGAAGAAGTCTGCATTGCGCCACGGCGTGAGATCCAGGATCGCCGTTGAGGACTCGGCGAATGCGATTCGCTTGAAGTCCTCGATGGTCTTGCGGAGCGTCGGCGCGCGTAGCAGCGACCGAGCGACCGGTCCGAGCTCGGACAGATCCAGGGGGGCCATCACGTCGAGGCTGAGATTGGAAGCGCCGGTAAGCTTTGCCGCCAACTCGCGGAAGCGCCAGAGTGCGGCGGTGGGCACGAGCTTGGCGGGATCATCCAGGCAGGTACTCGGAAGGCCGGACTTCGCGAGCAGGGGCGAAAGGCGTTCACCGCGGTTCGCCAGGAAGGCCGCAAAGGGCAGGATGTGACGGCTAGCGGTGAGATTCAGCTTCACCGAAGAGCACCTCCGACACTGGAAGTCCTTGGCTTCCGCCCGGCACCAGATCCGAGGAACCATACCCCTTATTCGACGTGCCTTCTCGCCGGCCGGCGGTTGGCTGGGGAGGCCCGTGGCTCCATTTCCTAAATGGGTAGTCAGGGCGATCACATACGGGGCCGCACTCTTCGCTCGCAGACGTTCCTCCGGCGCAGTACGTGGCCAATTTGATCGAATGGAGGGGCTGAAGGAGGCACGAACTTCCAACCCGAAATGGCCCAGGAAATGGGAGCGGGTCACACGAAGTGAGCCGTCAGCCCATTTTGGATCAAATCGAGCGGTCGACCCAGAGACGGTTCTGGCTTCGGAAGGAGGAAGGCTCCGTGGACCAGACGCACTTGCCCGAGAAGTCCGTGCGGGAGATTCGGAGAGGAACTCCCGTTCGCGGTCCGTCATCCGGCCGACCAGATTCCGGGGCGAGAGCTACGCGTGCACCAAGATCGTCTCCAAAATATCTCCACGACGGGGGTCGACTCCAGGGGACTGGAGGGGACGCCAGGGGACTCGATTCAAGGGAGAAGGCAACGAGTTGTCGGGCCGTTAGAACAAAAGTCGTGCGCCATCAGCCGGTTAGTTGATTGCGGGTGATCGGGTTCGATTCCCGCCGCCTCCACCAATTCCTTTCGGTCCATTCCGGACACATGGTTTACAGACGCGGTGATGTCCTACGCCGAGAGTTCCACTCTAGCGTTGTCCATTTACGGGAAGCGCGCGGCGTCGCGCCTTCCCTCGATCGAAGCAACCCTAAAGCGTCGCCTCGAGTCGATTGGGGATCGATTCGAGTGTTACACGCGCGATTGGCCTATAATGGCAAGCCCGAGCGCCGAGGTGACCAGATGCAGCCGATCCCCCTGATTGGCGCGGAAAACGTGGAGCGCATCGCCGGCCTGCTGGAGGCGAACGGCGTCCCGGCCGAGCGCTACCTGGAGAACGCGCGAATTTTGCCGAGCGTCCGCGACCATCCCAGTGCGTTCCTGCCCGGTCGCAGCGTGTGGGAGTTCGTCGGCGCGGTGGACCGGGGCGAAGGGTTGGGGGACTTCTGGCTCGACATCGCGCGCACGAGCGACTGGCGGCGCGCGGCTTGGGTTCACCCGCTGACCCACGCCGTTACCCTCGGAGACGCGATCCGGGCGATGTGTATCAGCTACGCGCGCCAGATCCCCATGAACGAACTCGGGTTGACGGTGTGTCCATCCGTGGCTTGGTTCTGGCGACGCCGTGTCTGTAGAGTCCGAGGCTGGCCGGGGAGCGAACCCGCCGAGCAGTACACGCTCTCGTTCATGCTGGCGGTGATCCGCGCAGCCGCGGGGCCGCGCTGGCTGCCGGAGCGCCTGCGCGTTGAGTGCTCGTCCTCGGGCTGGCCGGCCGTGACGAACCAACTACCCGGTGTTCGCATCGAGTACGACCAACCGCTGCTGGCGCTGGCCATCCCAATGAGGCTGCTCTCCGTACCGGTTTCCATTGTGGCTCTGCCGGCGGCCGACGAAGAGAGCGAGCCGCCGGCGATGGACTTCCGGGGGAGCTTGCGTCAGGTGCTCGAGCCCCGGTTGGCGGATGGTCCACCCAGTCAAGCGATCGCCGCCGAGATGCTGTGGACGACCCCGCGAACGCTGCGCCGCCGGCTGGCCGAGGAAGGCACCACCTGGCACCGAGTCATCAGTGACCTCAAGTTCGCACGGGCCGTCGAGCGGCTCCAAGAGGGTAGGTCCACCGTGGGGGAGATCGCCGAGGAACTCGGGTACTCCGACACCGCGCACTTCACGCGCTTCTTCCGCCGCCGCGCGGGAATTCCCCCGAGTTCGTATCGGGAAGAGATCGAGCGCGCGACGCAGCCGGCTCGCCGCCCGCTGTCCTAGTCTTGGTTCCGGCTCGGACGTCGCTCGACGATCCCGCTAGTAATCGTCGTCGTCTTCGAACAGTATCGAGATGGTTCTAATCAAAACGTCTTCCTCCCAGACATTCGCGCCGCGGCGGTGGTGCTTCTCTGCCGATCATCGTACGCGACGAGTGCATGCGCACTTCGAAATCGGCGATCAGCGTAAGACCAGATCCGATGAGAAGTCAAGCCATAATTGATTTTAGGCATCGCACAGCTCGCCGTTCGATCGATCTAGTGACCACTTATGGCAGGGTGATTCCACCCCCAACAAATTGTGTTGTCGATAGCGGCGGTCTCGAAAAGCGGCACCGGGCTCGGGCGAAGAGATCAGCGCTTGCGTCGATTCATCACGTCCAACGCCCAATCGGGGAAATCTCCGAGCAGGGTGGGTTCATCGGACCAGGGATCCGGCGATTGACCGAGTTCGTACCCCGCATCGAAACCCGCCCGCATCTGGGTCTGGTCGAAGGCCAGGGCGTTGCTTCCGACATCGACATCTGCGGGGATCTCCACCGCAGAATATCGATACCCGTTCACTTGCGTCGCGAAGTACGATCTCACCAGGAGCCTTTCCATCGAGCTGGCCATCATTTCCGCGATGCTATTGGCAGCCAACGCCCCGATGCTCGCCGTGACCGCCTCCGGTGGCGTTTCGAGCCGGCCGTTTTGAATCACATACACGTTGCCGGGTCCGTACAACGGCGGCGGGGGCCGGTCTCGTCCCGAAAGCCCCACGACCAGGAGATTCATCCTCACCGCACCATCGACGAACAGGTGTCCGTCGATTTCCACCGGCGGGAACATGATCGGAAACGCCGACGACGCCATCAAGATCTTGCGATAGCGCTCCAGCACATCGGGACCGCCCTGCTTGGCCAGCAGCGTCAGGTCCCACACCCACGTCTGGTTGTAGTCGAGATTGGTCGTAGCGACGAACAGGCGCCGGCCTTCGTCGTGCTCCGCAGCCACGAGGGCGATCATTTCGGGTGTGATGACCCTCTTCAGCAATGCGTCGAGGGGAGCGGTATCGAACAGCGAGTTGGCGCCAAAGAGCACACCGAACACGCCTTTCTCTGTGTAGATGTCCGGAGCCTCGACGCCGGTGAAGATCCCTTCCAGCACCGCATCGTCCGCCGGCGTGCCCAGAAATGCGTGGGTGGCGAGCAATGCGCCGGTGCTCACACCCGTGACGATGTCGAACTCGGGTCGCCTGCCGCTCTCGCGCCAGCCCTTGATGAATCCCGCACCGAAGGCCCCATTCTGGCCGCCGCCCGAAAGCAGCAGGATGTTGAGCGCGCGTCCTCGCTCGCGCTCGTAGTGCCTGAAGAGACTGCGGTGCGCCGCGCGCTCCCCCTGGTTGGTCGAGATGAACCGATCCAGATCGAGCGGGTCGCGGCCGGTGACCAGGACGGAGTAGTTGGCCCGCTCTGAGGAGAGTTCTCGCTCGGGCGCGGAAATACAGCCGGAGGAAACCGCGATCAGCACCAAAATGGGGAAAACGGTCGTAGTCATGTATCTCATCTCGCAATTCCCTCTCTTCGAACGGAACCCGTCGCAGGGCTCGATTCGCGACACACTATCGATCTACTGGATAAGCGTCCTGGGGGCAGTGGCAGCGCCGCGTGCGCGCCGAAACTCATGATTTCGGTTCGAATTTCCATTGGGAGAGCACCTCGGTCGCGTAGCGGTACCCGGCCTCGTACAACTCGTCGTGCGCATTCCAATCGAGCAGACCGAACTCCTCGAGCGGAGGCGTCAATAGGAGGTCGGCCTGGTTCGAAGACAGCGCGATCCGGGCGTTTCGGCTGCTGTTGATCATCGCCGTCCGTTGAAGCACGTAGAGGATGTGCGGGGCCGGCTTCGATTTCGTGAACGGGTTCAGCCGGTCGCCGATCGCCTGCCAGCTCATGTCCGTATCGCCGAACTCTTCGCCGAGGTCTGGCGCCTCGCTGTCCGCCACGTCGATGGCGATGACCATGCCGCGCTCGCAGCGTTCGCGCATGATGGCGATCGGAAGGTTGTCGACGATGCCGCCGTCGATGAGAAACTGCTTTTCGAAGGCTACCGGTGGGAAGATGCCGGGAATGGAGCAGCTCGACTTGATGCTCTTCCAGAGGCTGCCGCGGTCGTGAACGAACGGGCCCGCGCGGGTGAGGTTGGTCGAGACGCAGTGAAAATTCAGCCAGAGGTCTTCGATCTGGATCTCCTCGTACAGCCACTTCATGACGCCTTCGAGTTTTCGCCCCCGCATCATGGCGAGGATGGGCAGTGTGGGATCGTAGAGGGCCCAGCGCGGGCTG
>JAFDBP010000194.1 GCA_019313245.1 Deltaproteobacteria bacterium | reverse complement strand
GAGTACCTCGTGGCCGTGAAGGAACAGTACCCGGACAAGCAGGACGCCTCGGTGCTGCTCGAGTCGCACATCGAGTACGACCACCTGATCCAGGTCATGGATGCCGTGAGGAGCGCCGAGCTGCCACAAGACGGCGACGAAGAAGCCATGCGAGTGGCGCTGTTCACGGAAATATCCATCGGAGACGCACCGTGAAGAATTCCCGCAGGATGAAGCGAATGGCGCGCAACCGGGCGAAGTTCGTCAAGATCAATCTGACCTCGCTCATGGACGTTTTCACGATCCTGGTCTTCTTCCTGCTCGTGAATTCAGCGACCACGGAAGTGCTGGAAACCCCGAAGCAGATCACGCTGCCCGCTTCGGTGGTGGAAGAAAAGCCCAGGGAAACGGTCGTGATCTTCATCAGTCCCGAAGAGGTCACGGTGCAGGGCGAGAGCGTCGTTCGAATATCCGAGATTCTCGAAGGGTCCGGGCAGAACATCGCACCGATCAGCGAGCGCCTGGACGAGGTGAGCAAGAACATCATCGGTCTGAGAACCCAGATCGTGGCCGAAAGCCAGGAGGTCACGATCCTCGCAGACCGATCGGTTCCCTTCAGCGTGATCAAGAAGGTGATGTCGACCTGCACCAGTCGGGGTTTCGCGCGCATTTCTCTCGCCGTGTTGCAGAAAGCGCCCGAGGTCCGGACGGCTTCCGCGAGTTAGGTGAACACGTGTATGAAGTGACTTCGGAAAGCGAAGAGGTACTCAGATTACAGCTCGAGCAATCGCGCGAGCGGTTGGACGCATTGGTGCGCGAGCTGCACACCATCGATGCCGAGCTGGAAGATCTGGCGACCGAACGACTCCAATACGATCTGCTCCACGAAGTGTGCGGGGGGCTGGAGAAGCTCGATCAGTTGGGCGCAGCCGAGCTCTTCTGGGGCGACCGAGCGGTTGGACGCGAATTCGACGATCGAATTCGCACCGCGCGCAGCCGCGTCGAAACGTTCCAGCGCCGCCTGAGCGAGACCGAAAACAATCGGGCGGCACTCCTCGAAAAGATCCGGTGCGAGGAGCAGAACGGCGAAATCCTCGAGGACGACGCACTCGAGGCGCAGTGGCAGGAAGAACAGCGCAAGCTGGAATGGATCGTCGAGCGCGAGGTCGGTGGGGTGCCCGAGCGCCCGTCGATCCTTCCCTGGACGAGCGGAGGTGAAGACGACCGGCGTTTCCACAAGACGCTGGCGGCGTCGCTGCTGACTGGCTTGTTGATTGGCCTGTTGCTTCCGTTGATCGATCTGCCCCTACCCGAGCGCTGGGAAGTGATCGAAGTGCCGGAGCGCTTCGCCCGCCTGATCCAGGAGCGACCGCTGCCGCCGCCGCCTCGGGTCCAGCAAGAGATCCAACCCGAGGAGCAGGAACCGCAACCGCCCGAAGAAGCCCCGCTTCTCGCCGAAGAGGGCTCTCCCGCACCCGCCAACGACGAACCGCCGAAGCAGAGCGTCGAGTCGAAGGGAATCCTCGCGTTCCGGGAGAAGTTTTCGGCGCTTGCGGAAAACGACTCGGTCGAGCAACTCGGCGCACAGGCGCGCATCAGCCGCTCGGGCGAAACCGCTAGCGGCCGGCCGCAACGCTCGATGGTGACGACCAATGCGCCGGGCTCGAGTGGCGGAATCAACCTCGCCGCGCTCAGCCGCGAAGTCGGTGGCGGCACGGGTCAGGGCCTCGAGGGGGTTGCGGTTGCGCGAGCGACGAGTTCGATTGGGGGGACTGGCGGAACGGATCGCCCCTTGAGTGGCGGGCCGGGATCGGGCCGCACCGACGAGGAGATCCAGATCGTATTCGACCGCCACAAGGCGGCGCTCTACCGACTCTACAACCGGGAACTGCGCAGGGACCCGACCTTGCAGGGCCAGATGGTCCTTCGGCTGACGATCGAAGCCGATGGCAGCGTGTCGTTCTGCGAGCTGCAGAGCACGGACATGAAGGCGCCGCAACTTGCAACCCAGGTCGTCGCGCGCGTAGAGACTTTTGATTTCGGTGCCAAAGAAGGCGTCTCGGCACTGACGATTGTTTACCCAATCGACTTCCTGCCTGCGACCTGAGCCGTAGGTCGCGATACGAGGGAGCGATTGGAATTGGAGAACCGACACTTCGAAAGCGGGAGGAAGACCGAGACAAATTCCCTGTTTGCACTCTGAGCCAACGGCTTAGCGCGATTCAGACAAAGGCAAAGCCATCGAAAGGTGGCGACGCAAAGTCACCGGTCTAAAGGGCCTCGCGGCCCCAGGACAGCGGGACCGCCGGAATCTTGCCCGTTCTTCGGGCGCCTCGGTCCAAATTTGGTGAAGCGATCGCTGCGGCGGTTGGAGAGAGGGCAGACATGATCCGAAGGGATCAAATCAGTCTGAATGCGAGCGGCAGCTGGGTCCGCGCCCTGCTGCTCGCCTGCGCGCTGTTGCTCGGCGCCAGCTTGCCCGCACAAGCCGATGACTGCTCGGATTTCCCGGGCGGCGTGATCGACGGCTTTGCCGGCGCGATTGCGCCCTCCCAGATCCAGATCGACCGGACCTGCACGATCCGGAACTTCCCGGCGGCGAATCCGCTGTCGACCAACTTCAGTTTCATGACGCAGCCGGGCCAGACCGATGAGCGCTGGCTCGTCATCTTCGACAACGTCGTGCACACGGGCCAGATGTCGTGCAACAGCGTCGCCGGCCACGCGATCTGGTTCACCAACGGCTCGTCGACGGCGATTCAGGAGGGCTGCCAGAACCTCCTGATTGCGGTCGAGAAGATCGACAAGCAGAACCCGGCCGGCCAGACCACGGCCACCATCGGCGTGCCCTTCACCTACACGCTCACGATGCCGGTCTTGTACGACCCCGCCACGGGCTCGGTGATCAATACCAGTGGATCGCTCAACGACCTGCACGGCGTCACGATCTGGGACGATCTGAACGCGACCGGCGCAGACCTCACCTACCTGAGCCACGTCGCCTATTGGGTTGGCAGCGGTGCCCCCGTGGCCCACACGTTTTCCAACGTCGGCGGCGCACTCACCTTCGACAACTTTCCCGTCATCCCGGCCGGCGAGCAGATCGCGATCGAACTCACGGTCGTGCTCGACGACTCACCCGCAAATGTGGTGGGTACGCAGTTCGTCAACACCGCCAAGTGGGACTTCGGAAGGCTCATCGATGGAGTGTTCTACGAGCCGTTGCCGGGTGAGTGGGGCGTCACGCCGCCGCTGACGATCGCCGCGCCCACACTCGTGGTCACCAAGACCGGGCCGGCGACGCTGGGGCGGACGCTCAACCTGGGCGAGTTCGGCGAGTTCGCGATCGACGTCCAGAACACCGGGCTCGGCGACGCCTGGAACGTCACGCTCCTCGATCGGCTGCCCGACGGCGCCACCGGCGGCATGTGCAATCTGACGCCGCAACTGCTCAGCGCCCAGGTCTACGCAGCCGACGGCGTCACGCCCGTGCCGGGCAAGGGGCCGCTGGTCGCGGGAACCGACTTTTTGCTCAACTACAACGCTGCGCCCGTCTGTGAACTCACGCTCGAAATGCTCACGGCTGCAGCTGCGATCGGTCCCGACGAGCGCCTGATCATCCGCTACCGAACCCAGCTCGACGCCGATAGCCAGGACGGAGCGACGCTCACGAATGTCGCCGGTGCGACCCAGTGGTTCAACGGGGACAGCAGCAATGCCGAGCGCCAGGTCTACACGCGCAGCTTGACCGACGGGACGGTTGGCGTCCTCGATCACGAGGACGCCCACACCGTCACGGTAGAGCTGTCTGGTTATTTCTTCGAAAAGAGCGTCGAGAACCTGACCAGCGGCGCGAGCCCGGCGACGACGGCCGCTCCGGGCGACCGGCTGCGCTACACGTTGCGCCTACAAGCCACCGACGTCGCTCTCGTCGATCTCACCTTCTACGACGATCTGGGGGAGCTCAACTCGGTGGCGTCCTTCGTGCCGGGTTCGCTCGCGCTCGTCGCCAGCACGATCCCGGCCGGTGCGAATACCACCAACACCGACCCCAACGGCGGCACGAACGGCTCGGGGATCCTGGACATCCGCAACCTGAGCGTACCCGCCAACAGCGAGGTGCGGATCCAGTTCGACATCACGCTGGACGCGACCCTCGCCGACGGCACGGTCGTTCTCAACCAGGCCGACCTGATCAGCGGCGTGAAGCTCGCGGACAGCGACGATCCCAACATCAACGGGCAGGCGGATCCGAACGTCGTGGGCGACGAAGACCCGACACGGATTGCGATCACGACCATCCCGATCGACCCGTTGCTCAAGGCGAACACCCAGGCGACGGCGGCCGTCGGCGAGAGCTTCAGCTACCAGATCACGCTGCCGGAAACGCCGTATCCCTTCGACATCTACGACGTCCAGATTGCGGACGTCCTGACGGACTCGGCCGCCGACCTGCGCTTTCTCGGCGTGACGAAACTCGCGGGCTCGCAACCGTGGACACCCGTCAATAGCGGGATCGACACGAATCTCCTGATCGAAGACCCCGCGAACGGAATCGACATCCCCGCGAACGAACAGATCGTGCTCGAGATCCGCGTCGTGTTGGAAGACACGCCCACCAACGTGACCGGGCTGAGCTTCACCAACACGGCCTCGTTCCTCTACAGCCGGATCGACGGCGACCCCTCCAGTCAACTTCCGGGCCCGGCCGGCACCACGGAACCCATGACGATCGTCGGTCCGGACGTGTTGACGCTCGAGAAGAGCGGCCCGGCGCAGATGGTCCTCGGCGCGCCCGCAACCTTCACGCTCGACGTGCACAACGCGGGCACCGGCCGCGCCTGGAATCTGACGATTGCCGATCAGCTTCCCGACGGGCCGACGGGCGGAACCTGCGACGCCGCTCCCGATCAGTTCAGCGCGCAGCTGTTCGAGGCGGATGGCGTCACCGCGGTAGCGCCACCGCTCAGCCTCGGCACCGATTTCGCGGTGGATTTCTCCGCGGCGCCCGCCTGCGTTTTCGAACTCGCTCTGCTCTCGCCCGCTGCTGCGATCGGTGCAGATGAGAGGTTGATCGTCCGCTACGAGACGCGCATCGATGTCGATACCCAGGACGGCGTCCCGCTGACCAATGTCGCCGGCGCAATCGAATGGTTCAGCGCAGATGGCTCGAATCCAGAGACCGCAGCCGATCGGCGCGTCTACACCCGCACGCTGACCGACGGAACGGTGGGCGTGCTGGATCACGAAGACGCTCACACGACCGGGGTCGCGCTGCCGCAGCTCGCGTTCGAGAAGACCGTGATGAACGTGACGAGTGGCGCGGATCCCGCGCTCGGCGCGGCGCCGGGCGACACACTTCGTTACCGGCTGAGGCTCGAGAATCTGGGAAGCATCGCGCTCGACGACTTCGCGGTCACCGACGAACTGGATCGCCTCAACGATCCCGCCGTGTTCCAGCCGGGGACGCTCGCACTCGTGACGGTTCCCGCCGGCGCCGACGTCAGCGGGACGAACAGCACGGGTGGCGCCAGCGGCACCGGCGTGCTCGACATCCGCAACCTGAATCTCGCCAACCCCAACGACAGCCTGCTGATCGAGTTCGAGATCGCGCTGGCGCCGGTGATCGAAAACGGGCGCTACGCGATCAACCAGGCGCAGCTCGAGGTCGACGGCGCGCCATTTGCCCTCAGCGACGACCCCAATGTGAATGGTCCGGCCGACCCGATGGTGGCGGACGACGAAGACCCCACGCGGGTGTTGATCCAATCCGCGCCCGCCTTCGAGGTGGAGAAGGTTTCGAGTTACATCACGGGCGATCCGAATCTCCTGCTCGCAGGCGAAACGCTCCGCTACACGATTACGGTGAAGAACGTCGGCAACGCCGATGCGGTCGATGCCGTTCTCCGCGATCAGATCCCCGCAAACACGCAGTACGTCGCGGGTAGCACTTCGCTCAACGGCACAGCCGTTCCGGACGCAGCGGGTGGTTCCTCACCGCTCAGTGGTCAGCTGCTGATCCACGCGCCCGGAAATCCGATTCCGGGCTCGATGCGCGCCGATCCAGACCCTGCCGCCGACAACGTGGCGACGCTCGTCTTCGACGTGGTCGTCGACGCGGGCGTTCTCGACGGAACGGTGATTTCGAATCAGGCCTTCGTGAGTGCGCCGGGGGCCGGCGTATTCGATCGCCCATCGGACGACCCGCGAACGCCGATCGCGGACGACCCGACACGCGACGTGGTGGGAAGCACGCCGCTGCTCTTCGCGACCAAGACTGCGGCGCTGCTGGTCGACGCCGGAAGCCCGGGTGTGGTCGATCCGGGCGACGTGCTGCGTTACACGATCGCTGTTTACAACAGCGGCGCTGTCGCCGCGACCGGCGTCACGCTGCGCGACAGCGTACCGGCCAACACGACCTACGTCGCGGACACGCTTACACTGAATGGGATTGGCGTCGGTCGACCAGACGGGGGGGTATCTCCGCTGGTCGCGGGCATTCCGATCAGCTCGAGCGGCCTGACACCGCCGCTGCCGAGCGCGGGCGCGGGCACACTCGAACCCGGCTCGGTCGCAACGGTCCAGTTCGACCTTCAGGTAAACGCCGGCGTGCCGGGCGGCACACTCATCACCAACCAGGCCGTCGTCAACAGCTCCGAGCTGGCGGATCTGTTGACCGACGGCGACGGCAATCCGGCGACGGGACCCGAACCGACAGTCGTGGTGGTCGGCGCTGGCCAGCAGCTCTCGATCACCAAGCAGGTGGCGGTGGTCGGCGGGGGCGCCGCGCTGGCGGGCTCGCAACTCGAGTACGTCGTGCGCGTCGTGAACATAGCGGCTGTTCCCGCCTACAACGTCGTGATCACGGATGATCTGGACGCGCCCGTTTCGGGACAGCTCGCCTACGTCGACCCCTCGGCTGCGATGAACGGCTCCACGGCCGGAGTGACGGTCGCGGGTTCGCTCATCACGGCGAACTACACGGATGTGTACGGCCCGCTCGAGCCCGGTGAGGCGATCCTGTTGCGATTCAGGGCCGCGATCGATTCCGGTCTCGCGTTGGGAACCACCGTTGTGAATACCGGCGTCGTCAGCTGGAACGATCCGACCCAGACCGCGAGCGCCAGCGTGTCGATCGATGTCGGTGGCATCCCCGGGGTCGGCGCACTCAACGGCGAGGTCTGGCACGACGCGGACTTCGACCGCACAACGGACGCCCGGGAGCGCGGGCTCGAAGGCTGGACGGTCGAGCTGTACCGCAATGGCCAGGCATTGCAGTCATTCGTCACCGACGCGAGCGGAAGCTACCGGATTGGAGGGGTGGCGCCGAATCACCTCAACGGCGACCAGTACGAATTGCGCTTTCACGGTCCCGGCGCGGTCGCCAATAGCGCCGCTCTGGGCCGAGCCGAGTCCGCGTTCACGAACGCCCTGCAGCGGATCAGCGACATCGTGGTGACGCCGGGCAGCAACCTGCAAGGCCTCGATCTGCCAATCGATCCGAATGGCGTGGTCTACGACTCGATCCGGCGCGCGCCGATCGCGGGCGTGACGCTGACCCTGTTGAACGCGAGTTCTGGCAGCGCCGTGTCCCCGCTGTGTTTCGACGATCCGAATCAGCAGGGCCAGGTCACGCGCATCGACGGCTACTACAAGTTCGATCTCAACTTCTCGCAGGCGAACTGTCCGAGTGGCGCGGGCTACCTGATCGAAATCACGACACCCGGACCGGCCTTCGTGGCGGGCGGCTCGCAGATCATTCCGCCGAGCTCCGACGCCTCGACGGCACCCTTCTCGGTGCCCAGCTGCCCGGGCAGTGCCGCGGATGCGATTGCCGCCACTGCCGAGCATTGCGAAGTGCAGCGCTCGGAGTTTCCACCGCCCCCGAACGTGCTCGCCCGCACCAGCGGTACCAGCTATCACGCGCATCTGACGCTCGCCAACAACCAGATGCCCGGATCGAGCCAGCTGTTCAACAACCACATCGCGGTCGATCCGGTACTCGCCGGCGCGGTTTCGATCACCAAGACGACCCCCGCGCAGAATGTGAGTCGCGGTCAGCTCGTGCCCTACGAGATCGTCGTCCGCAACACGCTCGGGACCAGGCTCGATCAGATCAGCATCATCGATCGCTTCCCGGTCGGATTCCGCTACGTCGAGGGCTCGGCGCGCATCGACGGCGCCGCGCTCGAGCCGACCGTCGACGAGCGCGAACTCGTCTTCGGCAACCTGACGATTCAACCCTTGAGCGACAGAACCCTGCGCCTGCTGCTCGCGGTGGGCGCCGGCGTCACCGACGGCGAGTACGTAAATCGCGCCTACGCGATCAGCGACGTCACAGGCCTGGCTGTGTCCGGTAATGCCTCCGCGACCGTTCGCCTGGTGCCGGATCCGAGCTTCGATTGCACGGACGTGCTGGGCAAGGTCTTCGACGATGCGAATCAGAACGGCCGACAGGATGCCGGAGAAACCGGCCTCCAGGGCGTGCGGCTCGTAACCGCGCGCGGGCTGATCGCGACGACCGATCGACACGGCCGTTTCCACATTACCTGCGCAGTCGTGCCCAACGAAGATCGCGGCAGCAACTTCGTCTTGAAGCTCGACGATCGCAGCCTTCCGAGCGGTTATCGGCTGTCCACCCGGCAGCTGCAGGTGAAGCGGGCCACTCGCGGCAAGGCGTTGCGCTTCGAATTCGGCGCATCGATTCACCGCGTCGTCGGGCTCGACATGGCGGATGCCGTATTCGAACCGGACTCGACGGAGATGCGCCCGCAATGGAAGCCGCGGATCGCGCTGTTGCTCGAGGAACTCGAGAAAGCCCCGGGGATTCTGCGCCTCTCCTACGTCGCCGACGTCGAAGCGCCGGGGCTCGTCGACGACAGGCTCGAGTCGGTCGAGCGGCAGATTGCCGAGGCGTGGAAGGAACGGGGCGGTTACGAGCTGAAGATCGAGCCCGAAATCTTCTGGCGGCGCGGCGCCCCTCCGGAGAGCAGGTGATGCCCATGCCGAGAACTCTCAGCCTGATTCTCGCGCCGTTGCTGCTGGCTCCCGTCCTCGCCGAAGCCGCCGGAGTGGTGAAGTCCGCACCCGGAAGCTCGGTCGAGCGAAAGCTGTCGAGTGAATCTCCGAGCACGCTCTGGGCCCGCGATCCCGAGCGGGTCGAAACCGAGTCGGGAGACGAGCTCGCCGAGCAAGAGGTGCTGACGCGAAAGGTGGAGACGGTGAAGCTCCGCAACGTCGTGCCGCCAATCCAATTCGAATCGGGCGTCGCCGACATTCCGGCGAGCTACATCGATCGGCTGCGCGACGTTCTCGACAGCATGCGGCACCTCGACAACGTCCGCTTGCACCTGGTCGGACATGCCGACGACCAGCCCCTGTCGAGCAGTCTCTCGGGAATCTATGGCGACAACAGCGGGCTCTCTCGCGAGCGCGCCGGCGAAGTCGCCGAATTCGTCCAGACGGCGCTCGGCCTTCCGCCCGAGTCGATTTCGTTTGCGTGGGCGGGCGATACCCAGCCGATCGCTTCCAACGACACGGCCGAGGGCAGAGCGCAGAACCGGCGCGTCGAAGTAGAGGTCTGGTACGACGAGAGCCACGACGAGATCGAAACCGAAGAGGTCGTGATCTCGCAGGAGATCAAGCGGGTCAAGGTCTGCAGAACCGAGACGGTCTGCAAGCTTCGCTACCGCGAGGGCCATGCACATCGCGCGCGGGTGAAGAATCTGGTACCGCCGCTCTACCTCGACGACGAGAGTTTCGAGGTTCCCGCGGAATTCGTCCGCCAGGTGGGCGAAGTACTCCAGAATCTGCGCGGCAAGCAGAATGTGACAATCAAGTTCATCGGATTCACCGATGGCCTTCCGCTCGACGAGCGGACCGAGCGCATCTACGGCACGCACCTCGCGCTGTCGAAGGCGCGCGCGCTCCGGGTCGCCCTGGCGATGAAGGATGCACTCGATCTGCCCACCTCGGCGATTGCGAGCGACGGGCGCGGGGCGAGTGCGCCCATCGCTTCGAACGAGACCGAGAGGGGCCGCGCGCTGAATCGGCGCATCGAAGTGGAGTTCTGGCACGACGATCCGCTGCAGGAACTTCCCGATGAGCCGCAACTGTGTCCCGATGCGGCTGGCGCCGAACTGGTGACCCGGGTCTACGATCCGCCTTGGGGCCGGATCCCAGTCCTCCAGCTCGAAAATGGCCGGCCGCTGATTCCCTCCGGCTATGCGGCTCAGCTGCAGCGCGCGATGGGCGACGTCGCCGACAAGACCCACGTTCGGCTGCGCTTCGTCGGCTACACGAACAACGAGCGACTCGATCGGCGCACAGCTCTGGTGTATGACGACGATGTCGGGCTCTCGGTTTCGCGCGCGCGTCGAACGATGGAGCTGATCCAGTCGCAACTCGATCTCAGCGACGAGCAGGTGGAGCACGAAGGCCGCGGTTACGTCCATTCGAACGACGTGGTGAACGCGGGCTTCATCCAGGGCGACACGGCATACGTCGCGGTCGAGGTGGTCTACGACGAGCTGGCATTGCTCGACGATCTCGAAGGCGTCGAGATCACACCGATCTCGCGCGAGTTGACGCCGGTCGACCCGCTCGCGCTCAACCTCATGCACATCACCGTCGACGGCGTCCCGGTCGACGATCCCGCCAGGAGCTCGGCCGACGTACAGCGCTGTACCGACGTGGCGCTCGAGCAGGCGGACATCGAGTTCGGCTTCGATGGCCTCGAGTCGGAGCCGCGGCTCAGCGTGACTTCGCAACCGGCCTCGCTGCCCGTGCGAGCGTCAGAAGCCGGATTCGCGGCTGAATCGCCGCTGCTGTTCGCGATGTATACCAACTACCCCCACTTCATCGAGCGGGCGGAGGTTCGAATTTTCGATCGCGCGGAGTCGCTGCACGCCCAGCCCATGGCGGTGGTGGAAATCGGGCCGGATGGTCTCGGAAAGTGGCAGCCCAGCGCGATTGCGCCCTTTACCGGGCCGCGACGCGAGCTGAAGTACGTGCTGCGCGCCTACGACGCGCAGGGTCGATTCGACGAGACGCTGCCTCAAGTGCTCTGGCTGATCGGCGAGCAGTCGCCGTCGAGCGAGCGCGCAGCCGCGAGCCCGCTGCCGCTGGATTCCGATGCGGCGCTGCGGAGCGAAGGGCTGCTCGCCGGCTACGGTGAGAGCGAGCTGGCAATCCGCAATATTCCGCTCGGCAATGTGGGCACCGTGAAGGTGGAGGGCGGCAGCATCCCGCCGGAGTATTCGATCTGGCTGGCCGGGTCGCGCGTTCCGGTGGACGAGCGCGGGAATTTCGCGGCCGAGGCGATCCTGCCGTCTGGCGTGAACACGGTGGAGGTCGCGGTGCTCGATCCGGAGGGGAACGGAGAGCTCTTCCTGCGCGACATCGACTTCGAGCGCGACGAGTGGTTCTACGTCGCGATCGCGGATCTCACACTCGCGGTCAACGACACCGACCGCAACGCGGATCTCTTCGACGGCAAGGACGCCAGCTACGACCGCGACTCGCACGCCGACGGGCGGCTCGCCTTCTACCTCAACGGCAAATTTGGAGACGACTGGAAGCTGACGGCGAGCGCCGACACGCGCGAGGGCCGGGTGGAAGACCTCTTCAGCAACTTCCTCGACAAATCGCCCGAAGCGCTGTTCCGGCGCATCGACCCCGACTACCACTACCCGACCTTCGGCGACGACGGAACGGTGGAGGAGGGCGCGCCGACGTCGGGCAAGTTCTACGTCAAGCTCAGCAAGGCCGACAGCCACGCGCTCTGGGGCAGCTTCGATGTCGGCTACCGCGACAACGAACTCGCCCAGGTCGAGCGCGGGCTCTATGGCGGCAATCTCCACTACGAGTCCCAGCAGACGACGGGCTTTGGCGAGAGACGTGTCGAGGTCGATGGCTTCGCCGCCGATCCGGGCACGGTTTCCAGCCGCGAAGAGTTTCGCGGCACGGGCGGTTCGCTCTACTTCCTGCGCAGGCAGGACGTCCTCACCGGCTCCGAGCGCGTGCGCATCGAGTCGCGCGACAAGGATTCGGGGCTCGTCAACGGCGTGGTGTATCTGACGCCGTACGAAGATTACGACATCGACTATCTCCAGGGTCGCATCATGCTCTCCGAGCCGGTCTCGGCCACGGTCGCGGACGAACTCGTCGTGCGCAGCCAGGGATTGAGCGGGAGCGAGGCCTGGGTCGTCGTTCAGTACGAATACACGCCGGGCCTCGACGAACCCGACGCCCTGGCCGCCGGCGGGCAGGGGCACTACTGGATCAACGACTACGTCAAGCTCGGCGTGACCGCGAGCCACAGCGATGCGGGCGATGCCGACGCCAACCTCTACGCGGGTGACTTGACGCTGCGCAAGAGCGCCGACTCGTGGCTCAAGCTGCAGGCCAGCCGCAGTGAGGGCCTGGTTTCCGATACCTTCGTCTCCGAAGACGGCGGCTTCGGTTTTCTCGGAACCGGGATCCTCGACCCGGCAGAGGCCGACGCGAATGGCTACCGCGCCGACTTGAGTCTGGGCTTCTCGGACTTCTTCGAGGCCGGCAGAGGGCGCCTGAATCTCTACTACCAGCGGCTCGAAGACGGCTACTCGGCGCCCGGTCTCAACACCCTGACCGATACGGATTTCTACGGCGGTCGATTGCAACTGCCGGTGCTGGACGTTCTCGATCTGATCGCGAAGGCCGATCGGGTCGACGAGGATGAGGGCGTCACGACGACCGCGGCGGAAGTCGACCTCGGTTATCGGTTGACGAATCACTGGAGTCTCGGCGCCGGTGTGCGCTACGACGACCGCTCGGACGACTCGCCCGTCGCCATGGTGAACGGTTCGCCCGTCGTCGTCGTGACGCAGAAGGAAGGCAAGCGCACGGACGCGACCGTACAGGTCGATTACGACTCGCGCGACAAATGGAACGCCTACGGATTCGCGCAGGCCACGCTCGCGAAGACCGAAGATCGGGAGAGCAACAACCGCTTCGGTCTCGGTGGCGCCTACCGGATCAACGAGCTGCTGCAGGTCGACGGCGAAGCCTCGTATGGCAACCGGGGCCCCGCTCTCAAGTTCGGGACGAGCTACCAGGAGTCCGAGCGGACGCGCCGCTACCTCAGTTACGCGCTCGACAACGAGCGGGGCATCGACGGCCTGCACGCGCGCAGGGGCACGTTCATCTCGGGGATGCGCTCTCGGCTTTCCGACAGCGGCAGCGTCTACATCGAGGACCGCTTTCAGCACACCGACTCGTCGAACGGTCTGAGCCGGGCCTTTGGTCTGAGCTTTGCGCCCTCGGAGCACTGGAGCCTCGGCGCAAACTGGGAGCTCGGCACCCTGGTCGCCCGGCGCACCAACGCCGAAACCAAGCGCCGGGCGGGCGGCGCGAGCGTCGGTTACGTGTCCGACCAACTTCAGCTCTCGAGCGGAATCGAATACCGCTACGACGACAGCGAGCAGCTCGACGGAACCTGGGACGATCGGACGACGTGGCTGTTCAGAAACAACCTCAGGTACCAGGCGACCCCGAGCCTGCGCCTGCTCGGGAAGTTCAACCACTCGTTCAGCGACAGCTCGCTCGGTCAGTTCCACGACGGCGGCTATACGGAGGCCGTACTCGGCGGTGCCTACCGCCCGGTCGCGCACGATCGCTTCAACGGGCTGTTGAAGTACACCTACTTCTACAACCTCCCGACGGCGGGCCAGGTCGGCGCGGACGACGTCGCCTCCGAGTTCATCCAGAAGAGCCACGTCGCGGCGTTGGACCTGAGTTACGACATCACCCGAAACTGGACGATCGGCAGCAAGTACGCCTACCGCCTCGGAAAGGTGAGTCTCGACCGCGAGGATCGCAAATACTTCAGCAACGACGCGCACCTCTTCATCCTGCGCAACGATCTGCGCTTCGGGAAGAATTGGGAGGGATCGGTCGAGGGGCGCATGCTCTACATGCCCGACCTCAAGGAGCGGCGCAGCGGCGCCCTGGTCGTGCTCTACCGTTATCTGGGAGAACACTTCAAAGTCGGCGTCGGCTACAACTTCACCGATTTTTCCGATGACCTGACGGACCTCGACTACGACCACCAGGGAGTGTTCTTCAATCTCATCGGCGCGATGTGATACGCGGTTCGCAGCCGCCGAATGGCTCTGCTCGGGCCGGATACCGGTCGAAATAGATTTCGCCCCGAGATGGACAGTATTGCCCCAACAAGCCGACTTTCTCGAACGTCGGCCTCGGCCCTTGCCGAAAGGGCAGTGTCTTTCACCAACAACTGTGGAGCTTTTGCTGGATGCTGGGCGTGCCTGCTGGTAGGCTCGCCGCCACTGGTCTTGGTGGATATCGACCACTGAAAACCAGCAACACGGCCTACGGCCTCACAGGCAACGATCGCATCGAGTTGCGGCTGACACAGAGGTGAAGGGAGACCGCTCGATGAGCACACCGCCCTACCCCCATGAAGGGGGATGCACTTGCGGGCATGTCCGCTACCAGGTGACCCGCGCACCCTTTGTGGTTCATTGCTGTCATTGCCGTTGGTGCCAACGCCAGACCGGCACGGCCTTTGCTCTCAACGCCTTGATCGAAGCGCCCCACATCGAGATCACAAAAGGTGAAGTCGAAGAAACTGTGGTCGCTTCACCCAGCGGCAAAGGTCAGACCATCGCCCGATGTCCCCACTGCAAGATCGCCGTCTGGAGCAATTACTTCATGGGCGGGATCGAAAAAGGCATTCGCTTTTTGCGCGTTGGCACGCTGGACAACCCAGACCTGTTGCCTCCGGACGTTCATATCTTCACCGCGACCAAACAGCCCTGGGTGCAGCTACCAGAAGGCGACCGGGTGGTGGACACCTTCTACGACTATGCCGAAGTCTGGTCCGAAGAAGACAATGCCTGGCGGCTCGAGCAACTGGAAGCCCTGAAAAGCGATTAGTGCCCGCAGTCGCACCTCGGGAACCATCCGCTTTCTCAGCGAATACTTGGAAGTCATCCCTACTGTGACGCTCTACCGACAGGCCCGTCGGCTCGGCGAGCACACCGAGCTTGTCGAGCGGTGCTCGCACATCCGCAGTCGGGGTTCGCGTCTCATCCGCCACGGCGCGAAGGCATTGCCGAGCAACTGCACCGTAGACCCAAATATTACGCATTCGTCATGCCGCGGTCGAAGTGGGAATCCGCGTTATCCTCCCGCTGCCTTCGTCGGGTGAGCCGCTGTTCCGGGATTTCAGCCCGTTGACGGCAGCCGATCGCGAACTTGCCCGCGAAATCGTCGGGCGGCTCACGCGGCGCTCGAAAAGGACACACGTGTGAGCGAACCCGCCGAGGGAAAGGTCTGGAAGCGCCTGCTCGAAGTCGCCAAAGAAGGTGACGCGAGAGAAGTCGAGACCTACCTCGAAGAACTCGACGACGCGGATCGCGTCCACGCACTCGCCCAACTCGATTCCGAAGAACTCGGCCGGGTCCTCACGATCGTCAGTGCCGAGCACGCCGCCGAGCTGCTGGAAGAAATTCCCGACGCCCACGCGGCCGAGGCCGTTGGCGAGTTGCACCCACACGACGCCGCCGAAATCCTCGAGGAACTCTGGAGTGACGAGCGAGCGGACATCGTCGCGCGCCTCGATGCCGACGAAGCCGACGCGATCATCGCGGAGGCGACGCCCGAGACGACGGAGTCGTTGCGCCACCTGCTCCAGTATCCGAGCGATACCGCGGGCGGCCTCATGCAGACGGAGTTCGTCGCCGTGCCTGCATCGCTCACCGCGCAGGAGGTGATCGAACACCTGCGAGAAAACGTCGAGCGCTATGCAGACTTTGCGCTGCAGTACGTCTACGCGCTCGGAGAGCGCGGCGAGCTGGTCGGGGTGCTGCCACTGCGCGACCTCCTGCTCGCGCGCCGAAAGCGTACGGTCGACTCGCTGATGATTTCGAACCCGATCTCGGTCCGTGCCCTGACCCCGCTTCAGGACCTGTTCGAACTCTTCGATCAATACGAATTCCTCGGGATCCCCGTCACCGACGACGAGATGAAGATCGAGGGCGTCCTGCTGCGCGAAGACGTCGACGAGGCGAGGGTCGACCAGGCGGTCGCCGACGAACTCAAGAGCCGCGGCATCATCAGCGGCGAAGAACTCCGCTCGCTGCCGCTGCTGACCCGATCTCGGCGCCGGCTCGCGTGGCTCTCGCTCAACATCCTGCTGAACATCGCCGCAGCCAGCGTCATCGCGCTGTATCAGGATACATTGCAGGCGGCGATCGCATTGGCGGTCTTCCTGCCGATCATCTCCGACATGAGCGGTTGCTCGGGCAACCAGGCGGTCGCGGTGAGCCTGCGCGAACTCTCCCTCGGCGTAGCGCGCCCCTCGGACGCGCTTCGCATCTGGTGGAAAGAGGCTTCGATCGGCTGCCTCAACGGCCTCGCGCTCGGTTGCCTGATCGGCGGCGCGGCCTGGCTGTGGAAGGGAAACCTCGCGCTCGCGCTGGTCGTGGGCGCTGCGCTCGGGCTCAACACCCTCGTGGCGGTTTCGATCGGGGGCGTGGTACCGCTCGTACTTCGCCGCTTCGGATTCGACCCCGCGCTGGCCTCGGGCCCGATCCTCACGACCGTCACGGACATGTGTGGCTTCCTGCTCGTGCTGAGTTTCGCGACCTTCGCACTCGCGAAGCTCGCCGCCGTCTGAGCGCGGCAGCCTTCCCTTGCGGCTCGTCATGACACCAATCGGCTTATTTGCAAGAGAATGCCTACAGTGAACTCAAATTCGAGTAGGTCGAGCGCGGGGCGCTGTAGCGCGATTTCGCCGGCTCTGGGCGGCTACAGGACGACACCGGAGTGGACGATACGTCGGACGACTCACGGCATCCGATTGCGAGAATGCGTTTGGAGACTCGATCCCAGCTGGCCCTTCGGCGCGGCGTTCTGGTGGCGACCCTGCTCGGCGCGATCGCGCTCGGCGGCTCGGCACTGCGCTTCTACGGCCTCGACACCCAATCGCTCTGGAGCGACGAGCTCGCGAGTTGGAGGCAGAGCCATCAGGAGACGGTCTCGGACGTCATCGAATACGGTGTCCGGCCCACCCCCTATCCCCCGCCTACCCGGTTCTGATCTATTTCGTCGAGAAGTACGTCGGCGAGTCGGAAATCGCATTGCGCGTCCCGTCCGCGATTGCGGGGGCGCTCGCCATTCTCGCCATCTTCACCCTCGCCAGGCAGCTGTATTCGTCTCGCGAGGGCCTGCTGGCCGCGGGGCTGCTGGCGTGCTCCTATTCGCCGATCTACTACAGCCAGGAGGCGCGCGCCTACTCGCTGCTGCTGTTGTTCTCGATCCTGTCCGCGCACTTCTGGTTCCGCCTGCGCGAACAACTCGAGTCGGATGATCGGTGCGCGGGCTCGACGGCGGCGGCCTACGTGGCGTGCGCCGCTGCGACGCAATACCTGCACCACTTCGGCCTGCTGCTCGTCGCCATCCAGCTCGGCGCGCTGCTGGCGCTGTTCGCGCTGCGCCCGCGAGCGCTGGTTCGGGCCATCGGTGTGTCGGCTGCCGTGGTCATCACCTACCTGCCGTGGGTCGGCTATCTGATCGAGGATTTCGGCGAGGGCTACGACCACATCGCGCAACCCACGCCGTATTCAATCGTCAAGTACTGGAACTTCCTGTTCTTCGATACGAGCGGCTATCTGGCGTGGTTCGTCGCAGTGCTGCTCGGGATCGCGGCGTGCCGCTGGATCGCGCAGTGCCGAGCCGGCGGATTCGCCGACCTCGCGGCCTGGCTGCGATCGCCCACGGCGCTGTTGATCGTCTGGCTCGTCGTTCCCGTCGCGCTCACCTATCTGCGCTCGGTGACGTCGGTATCGATCTTCAACAACCGCAATCTAATCATCTCGTTTGCGCCCGCGATCGTACTGCTCGCGCGCGCGATGACCTCTGTGCTCGGCAGCGCGCGCCTGCAGGCGCTGACCGCCGCGGCGATCGCTGCGGTGCTGATCTACGGCCCATTCGTGAAGGGCGGCTACTACCGCTTTCCCCGCAAGGAGCAGTTTCGCGAAGCGGCCGCCGCGGTGGCGGCGCGCGGCGACCAGTTGTCCGACGTGCGCGTGATCGCCTACGCGTGGGACGCTCCGTCGTTCGACTACTACCTCGAGCGCACGGGCGCGATGAGTCGCGTGGCGCTGATCGCGGGTTCCGAAGCGGACATCCCCGAGGCAGGCGCGTTCCTCGAAGCGGAAGACCCCGAACACCTCTGGTATCTCGCGGGCCACCTGCGCCCCGAGCGCGCGTTCGTGCAATTTCTAGATCGAAAGCTCGTGCTCGTCGAGCACGTTCCGCTGCACGGCGCGTTCGCACGCCTGTATCGACGCCGCGAATAGGCGGCCTGGATGTCGATTCATCTCAACACTGCGCGGCGCCGGTCTCCCTAATGGGAGACCAGTGGACGGGCGCGATTCGCCGGACTCGGATCAGGGCAGGGGCACGATCACGCTGGCGTGGCTGAAGCCACCGATCACACCGATGACCGCGTTGCGCGACCCCTGGCAGCTGAAGTTGAAGCGCGACGAGACGTTCGCGCCGTTTCCGAACTCGCCGCCCTCTTTCAACACGGGACCGAGCGCGCAGATGCCGGGAATCATCGAGAGCACCTCTTCGACGTGGGCATCGCAGATGCTGGCCATCGCATCGAGATCGGCGGGTACGTTCCTCGAGCTGTTCCCCGAACCGTAGTAGTTCTGGGTGATGCCCGAGGTGGCGGTGAGCCACGCGCCCGCATAGATCTCCGGCTCCTGTTCGTCCGTAAACACGGTTCCGGTGCACGAATAGCTGCCGGTGAGCACCTCCTCAGCAGACCTGAAAGCGGGATGACCGCGATCACCGCGGTCGGCGGCGGCGTAACTCGCCACCGCCCAGGCCAGCAAGCCGACCCCCAGCGCAACTGAAATTGTGATCTTCGAAACGCTCGTCATTGCGTTACACCCCCCGTTTTGAACACACGGTTCTCGCCCCCTATCGGTAGCGGTCCCGGATGCCTGCAACGGGGAATTGTCGCTCGATCGGTGAAACGCTGGCAACTCCGGGCGTGAGGGCGGCGATGGCTGCTGTGAGAGCCCCGAGCCGCTCGTCTCTTCGCGGCGGTGCGCGCCAATTCGCGCTGTCGTTATTTCTGCAGACCGGCCAGCTCTTGCAGCAGGCGCCAGTTGCGCAGGCGCTGCTGCTGCGCGGTGAGCAGCAATTCGGAGGGCTCGCCGTCGGCGTTGAATTGGCGGCGGAAGCGACCCTCGGTGCGCGCGAAGTCGATGAAGGTGTAGGGCTCGCCCGTCTTGCCGTCCTTCGCCCAATCTTCGCTCACGGACGGGTTGCCGCGCAGCGATAGCCGCTCGCGCATGCGCTCGCCCTTGCGCGGATCGTGGATGAAGAGCGGGAAGGCCCGGCTCTGCACCGCGCGCCGGCTCTGCACGATCGCCATGTCGTCGCCGACCCCGTGTTCGGGCTGACAGGTGGTGAACACGTTCACCAGCGCCGGCCCCGGAAACTCGTTGGCGTCGCGAATGACTCCCTGGAAGTGATTCACATAGGCGGTGGACGTCTGGGCCACATACACATCGGGGTGCATGAAGGCGATGTTCGAGAGTTCCTTGCGCTGCTCCACTTTGCCGGGCTGCACCCGCCCGTAGGGCGACATCTTGGCTTCCTGGGAGGTGTAGGACGCGGTGCTGGCCTGGCCGCCGGTGTTCGAGTAGACCTGCGTGTCGAGCACCAACACCTTGATGTCCATGCCCGAACAGAGCATGCGGCTCAGCGACTGGAAGCCGATGTCGTACATCGCGCCGTCGCCGCCGAGCACCCACAGCCGCTTGCCCTGCCAACCCTGCTGGTCCCAGCGCACCCGCACACCCATCGCCACGGCCGGTGCATTCTCGAACAGCGAGTTGCTCCACGTGACGAGATAGGGGTTGTAGGGATAGGTGGCGCCGTAGACGGTGTTGCAACCGGTGGCGGCGATGATGCCGATCTCTTCGCGTTTGTACATGTCACCCGTTGCCGCGAGCATCATGCGAATCGCCGTCGCCTCGCCGCAACCCGCACACGAACCGGCGCCGCCCACGTAGAGCAGGCTGCGCTCTTCCTGGAGCATCAGGTCGACGGGAAGCTTCCGGGCCAGAAACCGCTCCGGAGTCGCGGGCAGATCCTGGATCAGCCGGTGCCGGTTGCGAAAATTCTCGACCAGCGCGTCGGTCTTGTCGATCATCTCGAGCGCTTCGTGACTGCCACACGCCACCACGCACTCGCCACAGCCCTTGCACTTGGTGGGATCGACGTGGATGCCGAACATCCCGCCCTGCCCGCCCTTCTTCTCCACCACGTCGTAGAACTTGGTGGTGCGCACCCACTGCGCATCGAAGTCCTCGCGCTCTGCGTCGGTGACGATCGCCTCGGACGCGCTCGCGAGCACCTCCGGCTCCGCGATGCGGCCGAGGATCGCCGTATCGGGGCAGACCGTCACGCACTCCATGCAGGCCACGCAATTTTCGGCGATGAATTTCGGCAGCGCCGGCGCCACGTGGGAGAAGTCGCGGAAGACACCCGTACCGGGCGGGACCAGCGAGCGCGCGATGCCCGTGTCGGCCGGCAACACGGCGCCTTCGCCCTGGCCATAGGCGCCGATCACCTGCTCGTTGAATTCTCCGACGTAGCGATCCAGGTCGATTTCGAAATCGAGGAACGAGAAGTGCGCGGCGTGAGATTCCAGCGCGGCCCCGGGCTCCTTGACGAGCGGCCATTCGATTCGGGTCGCGGGCCGATCGGGGATTTCCTCGGTGACGGCAGAATCGTCTCGATCTTTCTTGCTCATCTCGCCTCCACCTCGATGTCGCTCATGCCCGCGCGCGTCAGATCGGTCAGTGAAAGGATGCCCACCGGCAGGGTGCGCTCGCTCTCGCTCTTCGCCACCACCAGGCGGTGCACCGAATGGCTGAGCATCCGATCGACCGCGGTGATCAGCGGCTCATCGGGCCAGGTCACCAGCACGTCGCGCGTCATCAAATGGTAGGGGAACACCTCGGGCAGTTGGCTGCGATTGGGCGCAGACGCGAAGGCGCGCGCCAGATCGGTCGTCGAGAGGATGCCCTCCATGTGCTTGCGATCGTCGAGCACCACGATCGCGGACACGCGGGCCTTGCGCATGGTCTCGACGACTTCGTCCAACGGATCGTTCGGCCGGCAGGCGATCACGCCGTGGTGCATCAGATCGCTCACGGTCAGATCGGCGTGCTTCTTCTGGAAGGCCTCCTCTGCCGAAGTGATCAGTTCCTGCGGCAGTTCGTGCACTTCGTGAAAGCCCCGCTCGACGCAGCGCAGGTTCTCGCCGATGACCTGCTCCGAAACGCGCGGAAAATAGTGTCGCAGGGCGACCTCCACCCGCTTGAACAGCGCTTCATTGTCTCCGAGTTGTTTTCTGAAGGGCGCACAGCGCAGGAACACGCCGAGCAGCACGATGCCCTGCATGCGCGTTTCCAGGTCTGCGCGACTGCTCTCTTCGCGCGCGATGCGGGCGGCGTCGAGATAGAATATCCTCGCGCCCACGGTCTGCAGGCGCCGCTGGATCATCGGCGGCACGCGCTCCCAGAGTTCGACCGGATCGGTTCCCGGCCACTGCACGAACACCGTCCCGCCTTCGCTGAGTCCGCTGAACACCGCCTCCATCTGCAAGGCGTTGATGTCGTTGATCGGGAGGAACTCCGCCTGCTCCATTTCGCTGTGAATGCGAATGGGCTCGGACGCCAGCGTGAGATAGTAGGTGGTGGGAAGCCCCTTCTTCTCCGAGCCGTACTTCGGGTAGGCCTGCACGTATACACCGAACAGTTCCTGCGCAACCGTGGCGATCGCCTTGTTGGTGGTGACCGAGCCGAAGCCGCCGATCGAGTGCCCGCGCATGCTGAACGAGCCGGGCACGCGCACATCCGGTTCGGGTCCCACGGTGAGCGCGCTGGGGTGATCGATGTTGAGCGAGAAGTATTCGTGCTTGCCCGCGTGCAGCCGCTCGAACACCGCGATCAGATCGGAGGGACGCACATCCCGGCTGCCGAGCCCCGCGGAGCCGGAAGCGATCGCGGGCATGCGGTGGATCGTGGGGTAACCAGGGCGCCCGCTGAGCGCGTCGGCAAAAGCCGCCTTGATTTCGCTCGTGAGCGGGTTGTTTTCCGCCGGGGGCAGGTCCAATCGCTCGATGACCGCCATGCCCTGGACGTTCTTGAGTTTGTCCACCAGCTGCGGGCCCGGAAACGGGCGGAACGCGGTCGGGTGCACCACGCCGACGCGCCAGTCGCGCGTCTCCCGCAGGTGGTCCACCACCACCTCTGCGGTCTCTGCCGTGCTGCCGATCGCCACGATGGCGAACTCGGCGTCGTCCATGCGGTAGCCATCCACCAGGTCGTAGCGCCGCCCGGTCAGCGCGTGAAATTCCCGCATCGACGCTTTCAGCGCCTCGGCGACGCGATCGTAGTAGTAGCGCTGGGCGATCTTGCCGCGCATGTAGGCGTCCTGGTTCTGCACGACGCCGGACATGATGCCGCGAACGGGGTCGAAGACGGTCTGCACCCGCGCGCCGGGAGGGCCGATGTACTGCTTCATCAACTCCGGCTCGGGCAGCCGGCAGGTCTCCAGTGTGTGGGTGGTGAGAAAACCGTCCTGCACGTTGAAGAACGGAACTTCGGTCGCCTCCGCGCAGCGGCGGGCGATCAGACACAGATCGCCCGACTCCTGCGCGTTGCGCGCAAACAGCATCCCCCAGCCGGTATCGGCCACCCCCATGATGTCGTCGTGGCCGGCGTGAACGTTGAGGGCCTGGCTCGTCAGCGCGCGCGCTCCGATGTTGAAGACGGCGGGTTGGCGCTTGCCGCTGATGACGTAGAGCACCTCCTTCATCAGGATCAGGCCCTGGCCGGAGGTGAAGTTGGTGACGCGCCCTCCAGCGAGGACGAAACCTTCCGCCGCGGACGCAGAGGAGTGCTCCGATTCGGCTTCCATGAAGATCAGAGGGTCGCCCCACAAGTTGCGCGCGCCGTTTGCGGCGGCTTGCGCGTATTGCGTACCCATGTTGGTCGAGGGCGTAATCGGATAGGCGCACGCGCCCTGGCTGATGTGCGTCTCCACCCAGACCACCGCGCTGGTGCCGTCGGTGGCCGTGAGTTGACCTGGGAAGGGAACCTCCGGCTTGGAGTCTCGTTCGGCTACGGTCATGCTGGATCCCCGCGCATCGGTTTACAAAAGGGAGCGGAAGACGAGTGGCGTGCTGACGTGCAAGTTTGGAACCAAAACCCCAAACGGAGAAGGTATCGCTTTATTCGATACTTCGAAGCGGCAGCCCGGAAACATGAGAAAAACTGGCGAAAAGGATAGGACAATACGCCGCAGCTTGGGGGCAATCCGCTCGACATGCGCACAGCTCGACGGCGGCCGCAGCGCGGGCGCCGTTGCCACCGCCGACGCCTACCGCGCTTCGACCCAGGCGCGGTAGTCGCCAGCGTATTCGACCTCATCCCAGCGCTTTCGGACGCGCTCGAGGATGGGCTCAATCTTCTCCGGCGGGAGCTTCTCGCCCGCCATGACGCGATCGACGACCGGCTGGGCCCGAGCGCGGAACTCTTCGTGCAGGGCGTCGGACATGTCGTCCAGCGAATCGGCTTGGTCGGGCACGCCGATCAGATTCTCGATGATGCGCTCCGCCACGACACTGGCGTTGACCCGGCTGTCGCGGATGTTGCCCTTGCCGGTGAGCACGTTGCCGAGCCCAAAAACGCCGTCCAAGCCGCGCAGAACGCCCCGCTCCTCCGAATCGAATGGGTAGAGGTCACCTTCGGCCGGGATCCCCTCGATCAACTGGGGCAGGCTGCCAATCGAGCTCACCACCAGCGGCGCCCGCGCCTCGAAGTCGGATCCCTCCACCTCGCGCAGCCGGCCGTCTTTGATGGCGGTCTTCCGAAAGACCAGACCCGCGAGCCTGTCGCCATCTTCGATCGGCGCGACCGGAACGCAGCACTCCTCCATCTTGACCAGGAACTTGCGCATCACCTTCTCCATGATGCGCGTGCGCGTCATCTCGAGCTTCTCGAGTTGGGCCGGCGTCGGGTCCTTGACGGATGCCAACGGCATGTCGCAAATCCGCCGCCGGTAGTAGAGCGTACAACCCTCGACGCCCAGCTCTTCGGCGCTCAGCCCGTGCTTGGCGAGCGTCTCCGCGATGCCCACCTGCTCCATCTTCACCGCATCCTCTTCGATGCCGCGCTCGCGCAGCGCCCGGCGGTAGACCTCGATGTTGAGCAACTTCACCACGTCGATGGAGGCCAGCCCCCCGCCCACCACGATGGCACCGTCGGGCACTTCGATTCTGGGCCCAGCGAAGTCGGGATCGGGATAGTGGTTGAACCAGTAGACGAGGGGATTCTGGTAGATCAGCCCGCGGCCGACGAAGCGATCGATGCCCTCGACCGGCAGCGGCCGATCGCGCCACGCGCCGGTGGCCAGGATCACGGCGCTCAGCCCCATCTCGTCCGTCAGTTCGGAGAACGCGATGTCCCCGCCCAGGCGCGTCAGCGGGACGAAGAACACTCCGGGAGTGTCCAGATTGTCGTCGATACGCGCGTACTCTTTCTCGCGCAGCTTGACGTGCCAGCGGGGCAGGCCGTCTTCGATCTTGCCGTAGGGTCGAGCGTTCTGCTCGAAGACAATGGCGAGGGCTCCGCGCTCGGCAAACAGCTTCGCCGCTTCCGAGCCGGCGACGGCCCCGCCGCAAATTCCGATGACATGGGTAGGTTCGGTAGGCGTTTCCACGACCCGGAATCTACAACGTCATCGGCGACGTTGCATGGCGATCCGCCGCTCTCGCAGCCGACTTTTTGCGAACATCCGCAGCGAACGCCGAACGCCGCGCAATCGACGGTCTCCGAGCAGTTCGAGCGGCCGAATCGGGGCTGAGCCTGCTAGCCTCTCGGCCCTGGAGAGTTCCCATCCGGAGGCGACATGGCCGAGAACGAGGTCTCTGAGCGGTCCTTCAACCGATACTGGATCGATCTCGAAGCGCGCAGCGTGCGCAGCGAGACGGTCGCCTGCGAAGATCTCGAAGACCTGCTCGGCGGCATCGGACGGGGCTTCAAGCTGCTCGAAGGGCTGCGAACGGACGATCCGTACAGCCCGAGCGCCGCGCTCGTGATGAATCTCGGCGCGCTCTCGGGAACCTCGATGATGACGGGGCTGCGCACCTTCTTCCACGCCTACTCGCCCCTCAAGCGCTCGAGCAGCGGCCTCCCCTCCGCGATGTGGAGCGCCGGCAGCGGAAAGTTCGGCACCAAGCTGCGCTTCATGGGCGTCGACGAGGTGATCTTCACCGGGCGCTGCGCGGGGCCCACCACGCTGCACATCTCGCGACCGCAGAGCGGTGGCGAGGTCGAGTTCTCGTTTCTCGATGCCGCCGCGCTCGTCGGACAGACCACCAACGCGAAGATCCAGGCCCTGCACGGCGAATATCCCGACGCGCATTTCGCGGTGATCGGGCCGGCTGGCGAGAACTACGCAAACGTTCTTTACGCCGCCATCGCCCTGTCGTCGGAAAACCAGCTGAACAGCGGCGACGCGAAGGCGCGCTACTGCGGGCGCGGCGGCATGGGCGGCGTGATGGGCTCGAAGAATCTGCTGGCAATCGTCGCCGACACGCCGGACCAGAAGCTCCAACCCCCGGCTGCGGCGTTGAAGAGAATCAACAGCGTGGTGGGCACCGGCGACGGCAGCCGGCGCTTCCGCGAGGCCAAGACCGGCGGCATGGGCGGAACCTGGGCGAATGCCGAGGCCCTGAGCCCCTCTCACGCGGTGCCCGAATACAACTTCATGCCGACGGGCACCGACATCTCGGTGCCCCTCCACCGAAAGAGTGTCGAGCAGCTCGACGAGTACACGATCAAGGCGGAGGCCTGTTTTCGCTGCGGCATCCGCTGCCACAAGAATCTCTACGAAACCAAGAGCGGCAGCTTCCGCGCCAAGCTCGACTACGAGCCGCTGGTCCTGCTCTCGTCGAACATCGGCGTCTTCGACATCGACGCGATCTGCCAACTCGTGGAGCTCACCGACCAGCTCGGAATCGACGCGATCTCGTGCGGCGTCACGCTCTCCTACGCGATGGAGTACAACCGCCGCCACGCCGATTCGGGCTCGACGATCGCGGGCGGACTCGCCTACGGCGATGCCGCGGCGACGCAAAAGGCGATCGAATCCATCGGCGCGGGCGAGCTTCCGCAGTTGGGCCAGGGCGCGCTGAGGCTGTCCGAGGAGATCGGCGAGCCCGATTACGCGATGCACAGCAAGGGAATGGAGTTTCCCGCCTATCTCCCCCAGACGAATCCCGGCTATCCCTGGGCGTTGGCGGGTGGACACATGTCGATGCGAACCTACCTGGTGCTCTTGAACGAACGCGAGACCGGCATCGACTACTGGGTCGACACCATCACCAGCCCCGAGCGCGGCCTCAGCATCCTGCGCGACGATCTCGTCGGAATCTGCAAGTTCAGCGGGCTCTCCAACGACGATGTCTCCGAAGCCGTCACCAAGGCGACGGGTGTCGACGTCTCGGCTGAAGACCTTCGCGATGCGGTGCTGCGGACGTTCTTGCGCGGCTATCGGCTCGAGCGGCTGCAGGGTTTCACCGACGACGACTACGGGCTGCCCGCCGACGCGCTCGAAAAGTCGGACGCCATCGATCTGCCGTACTTCAACAGCCCGGAGTTCTTCGCACAGCTGCAAGAGAAGGTGCTCGCGAAGTTCGACGCGCTGCTCGACGCTAACCTCCCGAAGCTGCCGTAAAGATTCGCAGCTCGTCGTCGGCCGATACCCGGACACCCGCGATCTCGCCGGTGCGCAACACCACGTCGTTGTGGATCACCACGAGATGCGGCGCCAATGCGCCGGAAGCGCCGAGCACCCGCGCGCCCAGCTCGGGAAACTGCACGGCGAGATCGCGGAGCAATTCCGAAATCAGCTCGCCCTCGAGCTCGATGGACTCGCGATCGCCACAATAGGCGCGCAACTGTCTGGGGATGTGGAGAATCGGCATCGCTTCAGATGTTAGCGGGTGTGGCCGCTGCAAACGCGGGCGGCGGCGGATCGAAACTATTCTTCGTCTTCGATGAAACCGCGCAGCATGCGGCTCCGGCTGGGGTGGCGCAGCTTCCGCAACGCCTTCGCCTCGATCTGACGAATTCGCTCCCGGGTGACTTCGAAATCCTGTCCGACCTCCTCGAGCGTGTGGTTGCTGCGCTCGCCGATCCCGAAGCGCATCTTGAGGACCTGCTCTTCGCGCGGCCCGAGGGTGGCCAACACGCGACGCGTTCCCTCGGCGAGATTGGCGTAGAGAATGGCGTCCTGCGGGTTGACGGCATTTCCATCCTCGATGAAGTCGCCCATCTGACTGGCTTCCTCATCGCCGACGGGCGCTTCGAGGCTCACGGGCTCCTTCGCGATCTTCATCACCATTCGAATCTTCTCGACCGGCAGCTGCATGCGCTCGGAGAGTTCCTCCGGCGTGGGCTCGCGGCCGAGCGCTTGCACGAGATAGCGGGTCGCCCGAACCAGCTTGTTGATCGTTTCGATCATGTGGACCGGGATGCGAATCGTGCGCGCCTGATCGGCGATCGCACGGGTGATCGCCTGGCGAATCCACCAGGTTGCGTAGGTCGAAAATTTGTAGCCGCGCTGGTACTCGAATTTGTCCACGGCCTTCATCAATCCGATGTTGCCCTCCTGGATCAGGTCCAGGAACTGCAGCCCGCGGTTCGAATATTTCTTTGCAATCGAGACGACCAGGCGCAGGTTGGCTTCGACGAGTTCGCTCTTGGCCTCGCGAACGCGTGCCGTCGCGGCGGCGAGCCGGTCGAGCGCGGCGCGGATCTCGTTGCGCGACATCCGCGTTTCCGCCTCGATCTTCTGGATCGCCTTCTCGATCTCGTCGAACTCGGCCAGCGCCGCGGCAATCTGGTCTGCGTCCCCACCGAGTTTCTCCAGAGCCTTCTTCGCGCGCGCGCTCCGGCGGGTGGACAAAACCGCCAACTTGGCGAACTCGGCGGGTGATAACTTGAAGGGCTTGGTGACCTTGTGCGCCTCCGATTCTGCGCGCCAGATCAACGGCCCGACTTCCTTGAAGCTCGCAATCAATTCTTCGGTGGTCGCCTTCGAAAAGCCCGTTTCGAAGAGATGGTCGACCATCTGCTCGTAGATCTCTTCGGTTTCGCCCCGCAACCGATCGCGGGTGGGTTCGCTGGTGCGCGAGTTGTTGATCGACGCGAGGCGCTTGGTGACGTCGGACTCGAGTCGGCGAATTCGGTTGACCTTCAGGAAGAAGTGCTTGCGACGCTCCTCGGGAGTCGCCGCCGGATCGGCGGCGTCGAGACCGTCGAGCACCCTCTTCAGCTCGATCTTCTGGGCCTTGAGCTGGTCGGCGAGATCCAGGATCGCGCGCACGGTCATCGGCGACCGGATGATCGCGAGGATCCGATCGCGCTGTGCGGCTTCGATCCGCATGGCGATCTCGACCTCGCCCTCTCGCGTGAGCAGGGAGACCTGGCCCATCTCTCGCAGGTAGACGCGAACCGGATCGGTGGTTCCGGCGTCATCGCGGACCTCGCGATTCGTACTGGATGGGTGCTTCCGCTGCGACTCTGCGGCATCGGCCGAGACGAGCGAAACGCCCTCCTCGCCGAAGATCGCCCGGATCTCTTCGATGCGATGCCCGCCCAACGTCGCAGATCCGAGAGCGTCCTCGACCTCGTCGACGGTCAAGAATCCCTTTCGCCTACCTTCGGTGAGAAGCCTCTTGAGCATTGCGCTGGTGAACTCGCGCCGCTCCGCACTGACGGCGGACCCGTCACCATCGTTCGAATGCGCCTTCGATTCCCGCTGGGATTCTTCGGCGCCACATGCCTTCTTGGCGGACGTGGAGCGCTTCTTCTGGCGCCGCTTGCGCGCGGCCGATTCTTCGGTGCTTCCTGAAATATCCGGGGCCATGGGGGGAAGGGCTCCTTACCAGTCTCTGAATCCGTAGGTGATCTTCAGCCTAAACCACTCCGCGTCGGGCTTCACGTCGCAATATTCGTTCGGCGGTTCTCCGGTTGCACAGACTGTTCCCGGAGGCGCTGTTTTGCCTCGAGGACGGCCCGCCAATCCTTACCTTCACCGCGCAGCTGCTGTGTGAGGGCTCGCGCTTCCTCGTCGCGCAGCCTCTTTCGCAACCACTGAATCGTATCATCCAGAATCCGCGTCGCCGTGTCCGCATCGAGCTCGGCGCTGTTCGCCACGAGTTCCCGCAGCAGCCGCTGCGTGTCGTCTCCGAGCTGCTCGCAGATCGCGTCCACATCCACCCTCTCGCCGAGCGGCTCGGACGCGAGCGTCCGCACGATCTCCGCTGCGGGACCCGCCGGAAGCAGGGTCAGGAGTTCGTCGATCGAGACGCGCTCGAAGAGCGCTGGAAATTCGACCAGGCTGCGCACGAGCTGAGCGGCAATGCGATCTTCCGGGCCGCTCTTGCGCGGCCGCACCGAGACGGCC
This sequence comes from Deltaproteobacteria bacterium, assembly GCA_019313245.1. Taxonomy (GTDB): domain Bacteria; phylum Myxococcota_A; class UBA9160; order UBA9160; family SMWR01; genus JACZVU01. The sequence continues at coordinate 616 of JAFDBP010000194.1, read as the reverse complement.
TCGCGCGGGTCCTCGCCGCGGCGCTGGGCATCCACCGCCGCTTCGACGTACCTCGGTTGCGTTCCGACGGCCAGTGCGAGCTGCGTCGCGTACTCGTTTCGCTCCACCACGCCCGGAATCAATCCCAGCAGCGGCACGACTTCCGCCACGGCATCGGCCGTCTTCCAGGCGGTGTCGTGCCCGCCGGCTGCAACGCGCCCGATCACGGTTTCGATTGCGGGCGGAGCCGAGTTCACCAGGGCTTCGAGCGCTCCCCCTCCCTCTCGCGCGGCGAAACTGTCGGGATCGTCACCGGGCGGGAGCGCGGCGCCCCGCACCCGCAGGCCTGCGGGAAGTAATAGCTGCAGTGCCTTTTCGAGTGCGCGCTGTCCGGCCTCGTCGCCGTCGAAGAGCAGCACGATCTCGCCCGTGCGGCGGCGAAGGTCCCGAACGTGGTCGGGTGTCAGCGCGGTACCACAGGTCGCGACGGCGTAGCCCACGCCCGCGAGGTCCAACGCAATCCGGTCGAAATATCCCTCGACGACCACGGCGCGCGCGGCACTGCGGATCGCTGCGAGCGCGTCGGGATAACCGTAGAAAGCCGCGCGCTTGCGAAAGATCGGGCTCTCGGGAGTGT
>JAFDBP010000193.1 GCA_019313245.1 Deltaproteobacteria bacterium | reverse complement strand
CAAGCGCGCACCGTCCTCGTACAGCGTGCGAGCGGTGCGGCCCATGAACTCGGGGTTCACGCGGGACATGAAGCGGTGGCCGATGCGCTCGAAACCCCCCGCGTTCGGCATTGCGGACAGCATCACCGCGCCCGACTCCACCGCCGCAGCCCTTCGCGCGGATCGCACGAACGCCTCGGCCTCCCACGGCGCCAGACAGTTCACGCCGACCACGGACGCGCCCGCTTCGGCCGCCTCTGCCACGTACTCGGCCGGATCGATGTTCCAGCTGCCGTCGCTTCCGTGCTGCCAGAGCGACATGTGCAGCGCGATCGGCGGGCAGGCTTCGAAGCGCTTGGCGTAACGCACCAGCGCGCTCGCGCACTCGAGCGATTCGAAGGTTTCGAGCAGCAATGCGTCGGCGCCCTCGTCGATCAAGGCGCGCAGTTGCGAGCCGTAGATCGCCTCGACGCTCTCTTCGCCGTAGACCGGGCCGACCGAACCGAGCACGAATCTCCGCGGGGAATCGCCGGCCTCCGCCGCGCCGACCTGCTCGATCGCCGCGCGTGCCAGACGCACCGCGGCGCGGTTGATCTCGTCCTCCTTGCCGACGATGCCGAGCCGTTCGAGCGAAGCCGCATTGGCCCCAAAGGTGTTGGTCTTGAGCGCCGACGCACCCGCCTGCAGGTACAACCTGTGGACCTGCGACACGAGGTCCGGATTTGCGACGTTCAGTGTCTCGTAGACGTGATTGCGCTCTGAAAGTCGCCCGGTCAACTCGAACAACAGCGAGCCGGTTGCGCCGTCCGCCAGTACGGCGCCGGCGCGCAGCGCGGCCAGGAACGGGGCCTCTCGACGCGCGCTCGAGGTCCGAATTTCGGCTGTCATCGCACTGCGATTCTAGCGGTGACGAGAACTCCGCGAGGGACGCGCGCGATCAGCCGGCCTCCACCAAGGCGAGCGCTCGCTCGAGGCTTTGCTGGGCGGCCGGGTGGTCTGGATCCAGGTTGACGGCGCGCTGGAAATGCTCCAGAGCCTCGTGGAGGTCTCCACTTGCAGCCTTGACCCGTCCGAGGTTCAGGTGCGCCAACGCGAAGTCGGGCCGGGCGGCGATGGCTGCCGAATAGGCGCTGCGGGCCTCCGCGTGCGCGCCCACCGAAAAGTGAACGTTGCCGAGGTTGTAGTGGGCTTCGGCAAAATTCGGGTCGTGCTCGATCGCGCGATTCAGCGTCTCGATCGCCTCCCGATGGTCACCGTTTGCGTGGAGTGCGCCGCCGAGATTGCTCAGCGCCTGGGCGGGGCGCGGTGATTCGGGCACCGCGGCGCGGTAGTGCGCGATCGCTGCCTCGTGCTCGCCCGCGGAGTGCAGGATCCCCGCCATGTTCGCGAGCGCGGTCGAGGCGCTGGGGTTGATCGCGAGCACCGCTTCGTAGGCTTCCGTCGCCCCAGCCATGTCGCCCTCTGCGCGCCTGGCGTCACCGAGTGCGAGCCACATGGTGGCGTTGCGCGGGTTGGCGGCGAGGGCGCCGCCGATGAGGGTCTCCGAATCGCGCCAGGTGGGGAGATGTAGATGACTGGCGACCGCAAGCGCCGCGAGGCAGACACAAGCGAGCGGCGCCGCGGCGCGCTGCGGCAGCCCGCGCCACTCCGGAAGCTGCGCCCAGATGCGCTCGGCCGCCCAGACGATGGCGACGAAGAATCCGATCGACGGAATGTAGGTGTAGCGGTCCGCCATGCCCTGGTTGCCCACCTGAATCAAGCCGATCACCGGAACCAGCGTGCCGAGGAACCAGAGCCAGCCCACGCGAATCGCGGGCGGGCAACTGCGGGAAAAACACAGCCATGTGGCGGCCGACAACACGGCCGCCTCCAGGGCCAGCCGCGCGAGCGCGGGCGCGGTGCCGCCCCACTGCGGCAGGTAGGGGTGGGGATAGTGAACCGCGAGCCCCGTAGGCCACAGCAGCCCCGCGCAATAGCCCGCGTAGGCGTGCACGCCCGCGGCAATGCGCGACAGCCAGTGAAGATCGCCGGCCCACTCCATCGTTCCGGCAGCGTGCTGGCGCAACAGGGTCACGGCGCAGAGTGCGGCGCTCATGCCGAACCAGGGCAATTTTTCGCAGACGAGGCGGCGCAGATCTACCGAAGACAGGCGCGCGAGCGGCCAGTGATCGAGCAGGAGAAAGACGCAGGGCAAGGTGACGAGCATCGACTTCGAGAGCAGCGCGGCGCCAAACAGCAGTGTGACCGCGCCATAGCGAAGGGCGCCGCCACGGCGGGCGTACCCCAGGTAGGCCAGGCTGGCGCCCAGGCCGAAGGCGGTGCTCAACACGTCCTTGCGCTCGGAAACCCATGCCACCGATTCGATGTGAAGCGGGTGCAGGGCGAACGCGGCGGCGACCAGCGCACTGCGCCAGACGGCTGCCGTAGCGAAGCGCAGCAACAAGAAGACCAGGGCGGCGTTGAGCGCGTGCAGCAGCGCATTCACGGCGTGGTGTCCGGCCGCGCCGAGGCCGAAGAGTTCGATGTCCAGCATGTGGGAGAGCCAGGTCAGTGGGTGCCAGTTTGGCAGCTGGGTATCGGTCACGGCCGCGACCAGCCCGGTGGCACTCAAGCCCTGCATGACGAACGCGTTCTCGGTCACGTACTCCGGGTCGTCGTAGATCACGAATTCGAAGCCGAGCACCGGCGCGTAGAGCGCCAGACTGGCGACGGCAATCAAGCCGGCCAGTGCGATTTCTCGAGTGCGAAGAGGAACCTGATCCATAGGCGATGATGGCGAGGTGGTCTTCACAATTATCGACTCGCACGCCCTCGAGCTTGAGCGCAGCCCCGGGGTGAGGCTCTCCCGACGGATCTCGCGCCACTTGCCGGTTCGACATCTCCGTTTGCTTCGACGGCAGAATGCCGCCAAGCCAAAACGGTCGTCGTCGGCACCTCGGTCTTCCACGGAAGAAGCCCCGGGGCGAGGCGATCTTGCCTACGCGTGTGGCTCGGATCGGACCTCTAGAGGTTCGTGCCGCGCAATCGAATCGGCGCTGCGGCTCGCCCTGTGACGGAGTCGAAAAGCCGCCCGCGAGCGAGGTAGCGCCAACTCGCGTTGCCGAGGGCCGCTTCGACGCCGGGATCGAATTCGAAGGACTCGCCACACAGCGCGCGGATCACGCCCAGGTGCGTGACGATTGCCAGGCGCCGACCCGGGTGTGTGTCGATGAGTTCGCTCACGGCCGAGTGCGCGCGCCGCTGCATCTCTCGCAGGTTCTCGCCGCCTCCGGGCCGCACCTCGAGATCCCCGCCGTCGAAGCGCCGCAAGGCGTCTCCCGCCGTGCGCTCGATCTGGCCGCGCGTCAGCCCCTGCCAAGCGCCGATATCGATTTCGCGCAGCCGCGGATTCAGCAGCGGCCGAAGCCCCCGCGCACTCGCGAGGATCGCGGCGGTTTCCGCCGCGCGGCGGAGATCACTCGAGACGATGACGTCGATCGCTTCGGAGGCGAGTTCGCTCGCGAGCGCGTTCGCCTGCGCGACGCCGCGATCGGAAAGCGGCGGGTCGCCGTGACCCTGCCAGCGACCCTCCGCATTCCAGTGCGACTCGGCGTGCCGGATCAGCAGCGGCCCCGTTCCGCTCACGGCTCGATCGCGGCTGGGGACCAGCGCTGAACGAGTACGGCGAGCGGTAGCGCAAACACGAGCCCCGCGATCATCGGAGTCAGGCAATGGCCGAGCAACAGGTGGAAGCCGCCGACCGCGCTGCAGGTGGCGTGTACGGCCAGCGCGCCGAGACCCGCGGCGCCCGCCGCCGCAACGCCCGAGGCGAACAAACGATGCCGCGGGGCGCCGCGCGAGAGGTAGAAGCTGGCCGCCAGCGCGGCCGGAATCGCGAGCACGACCGCGTGCAAGAGGCAACTCACGCAGCCGGCGAACAGTCCCCCGGCGGATTCGGCCGCGCCCCCGCCGACCGCGCAGATTCCACACCCGATCAGCCAGACGGCGGCGATACCCGCGCCGATCCCGCCGGCCCGCACCAGCCGCTCCCGGCCCGGAACGGCACTCGCCAATGCGGCCACGACCGCACCCGCCGCGACGACGCCCAAACCGAGCAGGATCGCGAGTGCGAGCGGATCCAGCCAGAACACCGCTTCGCCGAAGCGCGGCCAGGTGCCGGTCAGCCAACCCGTCGCGACGACCGCGGCGATCCACAGCGCGAGCGTCCCCGCAGCGGCAACCCGCAAGCGCGCGATCGGCTTCACCGGGCGCAGATTCCGGACGAGCTGTTGAACGAGATCCTCGGTCGACCGGCCCGTCATTCGCCGCCCTCCTCGAGGCGCAGCGCTTCGATGTGCGCGCGCATCGCGCGATAGCCGCGGTGCGCGCGCACCTTCAGCGCGGCCTGCGTCGCCCCCGCCCTCTCGGCGGCTTCGGCGACCGAATAGCCGTGCAGGTGAATCAATTCGACGGCCTCTCGCTGCGCGTCCGGCAGCGCACCGAGGGCGCCCTCGAGTTCGGGCGAGAGGCGCTCGCGCGCCGGCTCCACGGGCGCCGCGGAGGGCTCCGCGACGCCGTCTGCCTCCAGCGAAACCTCTCGCTGCGAGCGCCGCAGCTGTTGTCGAGCCTGGTCGATGATCGCATTGCGCGCGATCGCGTGGAGCCAGGGCGTGAACCTGCGCTCCGCCCGGTAGCTGCCGCGCGCCCGGTGTATCGAAAACAAGACGTTCTGCACCACGTCCTCCGCGGTTGCAGCGTTGATGAGGCGACGCTGGATGAAGCGCCTGAGATAGGGAATCAGCTCGGCGAGCAGCTTCTCGTAGGCGGGAGTCTCCCCCGCCTGAACGGCGACCATCCAGTTGCGCCAGCGGGCCTCGCGTTCGTCGCCCATCGACCGCCTCTCTTCTACGAACCGACCCGATCCGCGGTTACCGATGCCGCAGTGACGGGCTGGGTTCGCCGGTGAACTCCGGCTGCACCCGACGCGACCTGGCCGCGCCATGGGGTCGCGCGGCGCCGCGATGGAATCCGCGAGATCCGCCATCACCCGGCGATCGCAGGGTACCTCAAACGCGCTTTGGGAAGGCGCCCGCAGCGCCGCGACAGAGGGCGCAGCGAGCTTCGAGGATTTCCTCGAAAGGAGCTTAAAGCGACCGAAATTCAACAGAAAACCCGCAAAACCTTGACACCTGCTGCGGATCCGGGCCACATGCTTAGTGGGCGCGTGTCTGCGCCCGGGGCGAGGTCTGTGAGCCGCAAACTATTCAACCACCTGTTCGTCGAACTCTCGGTCTCGATCGGAAAGCGCGTGCCCCGCTACGCGCTCTGGCTCGAACTCCACGACCGGGGTTGGGACCCCGAGACGCTGCAGGTGCCCGAAGCGCTCGCGTTTTGCGATGGCCCGCTCGAGGGGTTCCTCAGCGAGCGCGGGATGAGGATCAGCCGGCGCGCGCACAAGCGACTGCGCAAGGACCTCGCGAAATTCGACCCCGCCCGCCCGCTTCCGCAGGAGATCTTCGAGCGACTGTGCGGTTCGTAGGCGCGCTGCCTCGACGCCGAGCAAGCGCTCCCCGCGGCACATCGGCTCGCATCGCGAGTTGGGCGTTCAGTCCCGCGACGCCAATCCGAGCTGGGCGCGAATCGCGCCGCTGAGCGCCCCGAACGCCGACGCGCGGTGGGATATCCGGTTCTTCTCCGATTCCGGGAGCTCCGCCATTGCCCGGCCGACGCCCTCGACGAGAAAGACGGGGTCGTAGCCAAAGCCCGCTCGCCCGCGCGGTGCGGCGAGAATCTGCCCCACGCACTCGCCGCGCGCCGTCACGATCTCGCCTTCCGGTGTGGCCAATGCGGCGATGCAGACGAAGCGGGCGCGCCGCTGTTCGCCGCTGCAGTTCGCGAGCGCTTCGAGCAGCGCGTCGACGCGCCCCGCATCGTCGAGCCCGGCGCCGCCAAAGCGGGCCGACAGCGGACCGGGGGCGCCGCCGAGGCCGGATACCTCGAGACCCGAGTCATCTGCGAGTGCGACCCGCCCCGAGAACCGCGCGGCGGCGCTGGCCTTGGCGATCGCATTCTCCTCGTAGTCCGTTCCCTCTTCGGGCAGGATCACGCCGGGAAAATCGGAAAGCGGGCGCAGCGCCAGCGGCAGGTCGCGAAGGATCTCGCGGATCTCGACGAGCTTTCCCGGGTTCGAAGTCGCGAGCACGGCCTCCGAACGCCGCACCGACGCATCCGACGCGCTCATTGCGTTCGCCTGGCTCCGGCGATCGCCTGCTGCTGAAGAACGCCCAGATCTGCGATGCCCTGCAGCCCAACCGCAGTCAGCTGGTTCAGCTCGTCGATCGAGAAGGTGGCCTCTTCGCCGGTTCCCTGAATCTCGACGAGGCGCCCCGCCCCGGTCGCGACCAGATTCATGTCGACTTCGGCGCGCGCGTCCTCTTCATAGGCGAGATCCAGCATCACCGACCCGCCGACCACCCCGACCGAAACCGCGGCGACCGAATCGCGCAGCGGGTTGCGCTCGAGATCGCCGCGCGCGACGAGGCGGTCCGCCGCCACCGCGACGGCCACGTACGCGCCCGTGATCGACGCGCAGCGCGTGCCCCCGTCCGCCTGCAGCACATCGCAGTCGACCCAGAGCGTTCGCTCGCCCAGCGCGCTCAGGTCGGTCACGGCGCGCAGGCTCCGGCCGATCAGGCGCTGGATTTCGAGGGTGCGGCCCGACGGCCGCCCGCGCGAAGCCTCGCGTTCGACGCGCCGATCGGTCGAGCCCGGCAGCAGCGAATACTCCGCGGTGAGCCAGCCGCGCCCCGTCCCGCGCAGAAACCGCGGCACCGCATCGTCGTCGCTCACGGTACACAGAACGATCGTCCGCCCCACCTCGCAGAGCACCGAGGCGAGCGGGTTGTCGGTGAAGTCGGGGACCAGGCGCACGGGACGCAGTTCGTTCGGCGACCGCCCATCGATTCTCAAGGCTTCCTCCACTGGGTGCGGGTCGAAGGCGCCGCGCGAGGTTCAGCGACTGCCGACACCTCGTCGGGCATCGTAGCGCTGACCGAACTCGAGTGCGGCTCGCGTCAGCGCTGCCGCGATCCGGTCCCGCTCTTCGCTGCGCTGCAGTTTCTTCTCGTCGAGGCGATTGGTCAGAAATCCGATCTCCACCAACGCGGCGGGCATTTGAACGCCCTCCAACACCACGAAGGGGGCCTGCTTCACGCCGCGCGCGACTTCCGGATCGCCCGCGAGTTTCGCCTGCGCGAGGCGCGCAAACTCGTTCGACTCTTCCATGTGTTCACTCGCGATCAGGTCACCGATGATCGCGACCAGGGCATCGTCGCTGCGCCTGGCGGGTGTGCCCTCGAGCCGAAACGCCTGATTCTCGCGCCGCGCCACCTGCCCGGCGTGCTCATCGCTCGCGGAGAGCGCGAGAAAGAACGTCTCGATGCCCCGAACCTTCGCATCGTGGGTCGCGTTGCCGTGGATCGAAATGAACAGATCCGCGCGCGCGTCGTTCGCGATCGAAGTTCGCTGCTCGAGCGGAACGAAACTGTCGTCATGCCGGGTCATGACGACCTGCAGGCCATTTTCGGCCAGGCGTTTGGCGAGGCGAAACGCGACGTCGAGCACGAGTTCTTTTTCGACCAAACCCGCGGCGCCGCGTGCGCCCGCGTCATCGCCGCCGTGTCCGGCGTCGATCACGACGGTGTCGAATCGATCGGGACCGATGGATTCGTCCGCACGCGCGGGCGCGAGCGACGCGACCACCAGAGCCAGCGCAACAGCCAATCGCTTCCGTTCGAGCAGCAAGCGTTCCCCCCGTGGCCACCTTACCACGGAGTTCGACGCTTCGCGTACGGCCGGGCTTCAGCTGTAGCGAGAGGCGCTGTCGGGCGGTCGCCCGCTCGTCCCGCGAGCCGACGCGCCGCGGGCCGCAGATTGCCGAGACCGCAAACTCGGCGGTGCACTGCGGGGGGCGTTCTGCCGAGAAGCTGCCGATGCCGCAGACGAGCCCGAGGATCCGAGCCTCAGCGCCGGGTGCGGCGCTTCCGCTTCGCGGGGGGGCGCCGCTGGAAATCGATGAGCTCCCCGAGGTTGCCGAGTTCGAATCGGCTCTGGGCGATTTCGAGCAGCTCGAGCAGTGCGCGCGCGGTGGCCTCCGCATCGCCCAGAGCGCGGTGCCGCGCGCGATTGGAGATGCCGAAGTGAGCGCACAGGTGATCCAGGTTGTAGCGGCCGAGTTCCGGAACCAAGCGGCGCCCGAGCTTTCGCGTACACAGCGGCACACCGCGATAGGGGGGAAGCCCACACGAACCAAACGCGCGGCTGACGAAGCGATGATCGAAGGAAACATTGTGAGCGACGAACGGAGCCGTCGGCGTTCGATCGAGCCAGCGGGCGAAGGACCGAAGCGCGCGTTTCTGCGTCGGAGCCTCCGCGACCATCGCGTCGTGGATGCCCGTCAGTGCGACGATCGCGCGCGGCAACTTTCCGGGCGGTCGCAGCAGGGTTTCGAAGCGATCGACGATCCGCAGCTGCGAAATTCGCACCGCTCCGATTTCGAGAATCGACGCGCCTTCGACGTCGAGACCGGTCGTCTCGAGGTCGACGACGATGAAATCCGCGACCGCGATCTGCCGATCGGCCACCTCGATTTCGTCACCCGAGCGAAGATCGCCGGGACTCAGCCGGTCCGGTAGCGATTGCGGCTCGCGATCCAACGCGAGGCCTACGATCTGACGCGCGAGCATCGGATCGATCGCGGTCTCGGCCGCGAGCAGCTGCCGGGCGAGTTCGACGAGATCGACGGATTCTTCGCCGTCTCGGAACCGATTCAGTGAGCGCCGCATCAGATTGGGCGTGGAGGGTGTCATGAAATTGGAACCGCGGAGGAATGCGTACCGGGCAACGGGGCCGCGAGACTACCACAGCGGCGCGCGGCCGGTTCGTGACAGCGCCGGCCGGCTTCCGTATCGTGGCCGCCCTGTGCAGAAGAACCGCCTGATCGCACTCCTGCTGTTCGCCGCGCTCGCATCGGGCAGCGCCGAGCGCGCTCTCGCCGCGCCCGCGGTCGCGCGGCCCACCATTCCAAATCACGCCGCGTCGCAGAGCAGCGGAACGGTGTTCTTCACGGAAGTCGCGGCAACCGGTGCGATCGCCGCAATCGGCACCGCCCACACCCTCAAAATTTCCGACATCGACAAAGCCGGGCGGGTCGAATTCCGGCTCGGCGGATCGTGGGACCTGATCTCGACTTCGACACGCCTGTTCGTACCGCCGGGCATCCCGTTTACCGCGCCCGGCGGAAGCGTGGCCGGCGACTTCTTCGTCTACGCGCTCGACTCCGCTCCCAGCGGAGTCCGCGTCCTCGAATTGGAAACCGCTTCGAATCTGGCCCGCCTGAAGAAGGGCGACGCCGTCCAGATCCTCGGAATCCCCGCCAAGGGAGGTGACGACGAGGTCGTCGTGGGCGGAACGATCTGGGCCGCCACTGCGGAGCAGATCCAGGTGAATCTCGAAGAGGCCGTCGATCTTCGCGGCTGGGGCGGCGCACCCGTGATCGCGACCGCGTCGGGACGCGTGATCGGCATCCTGCAGGCGAGCGTTTCGAGAGCGTCGAAGCCGCGACTCACGGTGGGGCCGATCGACGCGGTGCGAAACGCGATCGATGGACTCCGCGCGGGTGCGGCGGGCCAGACCTTCGCCAAGCTCGCCGCTACCCCGGCGGTAAAAGAGAGCGAGCGCGCGAAAAACCGAACCCAGCCGCGGATCGTCCCGGGGATGCACCAGACGAACATCCACCTGGAGATCGAATTTCCGGGAGATGGCGCCGTGGTCGCGGAGTCGGCGTGCGGCACCTTCGTGGCCGGCCGCGCCATGGCGCTGGACGATCGCTCGAAGCGCTTCGACGTCGCGCTCGTGCTGGACACGTCGGGTTCGACCAAAGCGGCGACGGGAGCCGACGTCGACGGCGACGGCGTCGTCGGCGTCGAACAGCGCGGCCGCATCTCGTCGTTCTTCGGCGGCGGGAGCACCGATGAGGGCGACTCCGTTCTGGCCGCCGAGGTCGCCGCCGCGCGTCAGATCCTGCGAGACTTCGATCCGCGAACCACCCGGGTCGCGGTCATCACATTCGCGGGCGGCGATAGCGAGAGAGAAGCCGGCCCGCCCGCGCTCACGCGGCAACCGCTCACCAACGAATACGCTCGGGTCGAGCAGGCCCTCGACTTCATCCTACGCGCAGAGCCGACCGGCCAGACCCATATCTCCGGCGCGGTCGACCACGCCACGATGGAGTTGCTCGGGCTGATCGGCTCGCGCTCGGCGAAGATCTCCAATTCCGAAAAACTGGTCTTCTTTTTTACGGACGGTCAACCCACCCTGCCCTACGGTCCGCTGGCTCAATCCGACAACACGCGAGCCGTGCGGCGATCGGCGCTGCGGGCGAACAAGGCCGGCATCCGAATTCACTCGTTTGCGATCGGCCCCGAGGCATTGGCGGGCCCGATCGCGAGCGTAGAACTCGCCGACATGACGGGAGGCTCGTTCATTCCGGTCCGCCACCCCGGTGAACTCTCGGCCGTCGTGGACGCGCTGAACTTCGCCAACCTCGACGAGGTGACCCTGCAGAGCGAGACGACGGGCGAGCCCGCCGAGCCGTTTCGGGTAACCGCCGACGGAAGCTGGGGCGGTTTCGTCAAATTGGTGCCCGGCCCCAACACCATCCGGATTTCGGCGCGCTCGACGGATGGCATCGACGCCGTCGAGCGGCTCCAGATCGTCCACGAGCCCGCCGCAAAACCGCTGACGGTCCCCGCCGATCTCGGGATTCGACACAACCGCCTGCTCGAGGATTGCCTGCGCAACCTCAAACAACTTCGCGTCGAAGCCGAGCGGGTACAGGCGGAGAAGGTGCGCAAGGAGCTGCTGCTCGAAATCGGGAAGGAGCGCGCCAAGGCCCGCAAACGAGCCGCCGAACAGCGCAAGCAGCTCGAACTCGAGGTCGAAGAGGACGACTAGCGGGCGAGTCCGGGGGTGTCGCGCTCTCGCTGGACGTCTATTGCTGAGCGACCTGCTGGCGCTCGACGTCGTAGTTGCTGTCTTCGCCGAAGACCTTGAGCGGAGCCCAGCCCGGCAGCTCGGACATGCGCGGCATCCCGGATGTCATCGCGCCGGTCGGATCGATCACCCACGGATCGTTCCGATCCTCGAACCAGAACGTCACCATGTGGTGTTGATTGTCGCTGCGGCGATAGACGATCGCGCGAAAGACTTCCGATTCGTCGAACCCGAGATCGCGCAGCAGGTGGTAGACGAGCAGTTCGAGGCCGTCGCAATCGTCGCCGTTGGTTCGAAACGTCTCTTCGAGTGTCGCCCAGTGGTCGATCGGCCCGTCTGCGATGTAGTGGTGCTGCGCCTGCTGCTGAATCCAGTCCGCCAGTTCCCGCGCGAGAGCCCGCTTGCTCTGCCGGCGAAAGTCGGCGTACTTGGAGCGAAGATCGGAGGGGCGATCCGACGCGGCGTCGGAATCGTCGCCGGACGCGACGGCCGGAGTGGGAACCTCGCGGCCCGGCGCCTGCTGCTCGGCGCGCTCCCGAGCCTGCCAGATCTCGATCTTGTGACCCCAGGCATCGCCGACGGGCGGCTCGCTGAAGTACCGGTACGAGACCGGCCCGCTGAGGGCGCCCGCGCAACCCCAGCCGATGCACACGGCGACGAAGAATGCCGCCGCGATACCCAGCTGATGTGTTGATTTCCCCATTGAGAAATACATCGGCCAGGCCGTGCGCTTCCTTAGCTATAAGTACTTGATTTTAATAGATAAAATGATCTAGCGAGAGTTCGACTGCGGCGCTCGGAAGATGCCCATGAAGCTGCGTACCCGCGGAGTCGCAGCTATTGCGCAGCCAGCCGCGCGCCCGAGGCTCGGGCGCGTCGATGTCGGCGAGTGAAGGGAGTGCGTCGCGGCTTCAGGCCGGGATTCCGCAGGAGCGCGTGAACTGAAATAGAATGACCAGGAAGAGGACGATCGAGGGGACGCCGAAGGCGACGTAGAGCTTGGCGGCCAGGTCGTTCTTCCCTCGCGGTTCTTTGTCCATCATCTTCCCCTCAGTTCGGCCCTGCGGCAGTTCGACGGCGGCCCACTCTAGCCAGCTTCGCCCGCCGCGTCGACCACTTTGCGGCGGGCGTTCGGAGCCTGCGCCCGGCCGACTCGCGCCGGACGGCTAGAATGCGGCAGGGGCAGGGGTGAACCTCCGACGCACGCTACCGATCATCGCGCTCGTCTACGTGATCGAGGGCTTCCCGATGGGAGTCCACGAGCTGTGGCCCATCTATCTGCGCAGGCACGGCGCGTCCCTGACCGAGGTGGGACTGCTCTCCGCGCTCGGTCTGGCGTGGACCCTGAAGGTGCTCTGGTCCCCGTTGATCGACCGCTTCGGCGAATGGCGCCAATGGATCGCCGGATCGATGGCGGTCATGACCGCAGCGATCTTCGCGGTCTCGCAGAGCGATGCCCACTCCGTCTCGATTTCGCTCTGGATCGCGCTCTGGGTCTACTGCCTCGCGTCCGCGACGCAGGACGTCGCAATCGACGCCTATTCGATCGGCATCACCGAACACGGCCAGGAAGGCCCCGTCAACTCGATCAAGGCGGTCGCCTACCGCGCGGGGATGCTGCTCGCGTACGCGCTGCTCTTCTTCCCGCGTTGGATCGGCTGGCCGGGGACCTTTGCGCTGGCCGCTCTGCTCAGCGCGTGCATGGCGGCCGCGGTCTTCACAGTTCCGCGTATCCAGATTCCGAAACGAGAGCGCCGCGAAGTCTGGTCGCCATTGACACGCTGGCTCGGTGATCACCACGGTGTCGCGGTCATCGTCTTCGTGATGCTCTACCGCATCGGCGACCTCGCGATGGGGCCCATGCTCAGCACCTTCTTGGTAGACCGCGGTTTCTCCGACGAAGAGATTGCGGTGGTCTCGAAGGGCTTCGGGATCGGGGCGTATGTGCTCGGCGCGGCCGTCGGGGGCTGGGGGGTCTATCGCATGGGCATCGCGCGCGCCCTCTGGGCCTTCGGCGGACTCGCGCTGCTTTCGAATCTCGGTTACGCGACGGTCGCCTCATTCCCCGAGTTCGGCCGCGCGGGCGTCTACGCGGCGGCGCTCACCGAATCGCTCTGCGGCGGATTGGCGTCGGCCGCGTTTCTCTCCTACCTGATGAACATCTGTCAGCGCGAGCACGCGGCCGTGCAGTACGCACTGCTCACCGCCGCCTACCGACTTCCGGGCATTCCCGCCGCGACCATGTCGGGCTTCTTGACCGAGCGGCTCGATTACGCGGTGTACTTCGCGTTGACTGCCGCGATGGCGCTGCCCGCGTTCGCATTCCTGCCGCGCGCGGCGACCCGAATCGACACCAAACCGCTCGACTCGTAGCCGCTCGACGATGCGACGAGCGGCGAGCGGCAATCGCTACTGCGGCGAATCGGGTTTCTTGTACCAATCTTCGGGAACGTCGGCGAGATTCGCCTCGACGACCAGGTCGATCAGTTTGCGCTCCGCGCGCTCGACTTCTTCTCGCTTGCGGCGGATTTCCTGTTTGAGCCCGTAGTTGGTCGTGGCCCCCTCGTCCGGGCCCGCCTGGACTCCCGGCGCTCCGACCTTCCAGTTGCTCGTCTTTCCCATCAGCTGCGTGAGCTTGTCGAGAGATTCGTCGAGATCCGCCTTCGCGGCCTCCACCTCTGCCTCCGCGGCGGCAAACCGGCTGCTCCACTCGCCGCGGCTCAACCCCCCACGCTGCTGGCTCGATTCACCCGGCAGCGCCGATGGCAGGGTGAGCAGGTCGTCGAGGCTCACACTCTCGGGCGGAGCCTCGACCTCCCCGTCCGCGACCGCAGCCGTGGCAGCCGCGATGGCTACGACCAGCCAGATCGGACCCAGCGCGCGGAGTGTGCGCTTCCTGGGTCGAGCCGTCTTCCAGCAGTGCTTCAGCATTCGCATACCCTGGGATCCCGTAGACGCAGCGCGCCCGAGCCGGATTCAACATAGCGAAAGAGCGCGAGAGCCCATTTGAGCCGCGCACCCGCGGCATCGCGGGCGCCGGGATCCGAGCCCGCGAGCGCTCGAGATCCGGCCCGCTGGGTGCGATGGGGCTGCCTGGGGGTGGAAGTCCCGCCGGCGCGGAATCGAGGTCAAGCCGTCGTCCGAAACGCCGATACGAACAGCGGGATCCCGGCTTGCACCGGGCAATTCCATCCTCCTGGAGGGTGACGAGGAATGGATCGCGAGAAGCTTTATCGGCTCCTGCGTCTCGGAATCGAGAAGGGAGCTTCGGATATCCACTTCCAGGTGGGATATCTACCTCTCTATCGGTTCAACGGTGACCTCGTCGAACTCCGCTACAAAGTCCTGACCGAGAAGGATACGGAAGCGATCGCCCGGATCCTGGCCGAAGCCGACAACAAGAAATTCGAAGACTTCAACGAGTTGGACCTCGCGTTCGAACTGCCCGGCGAGGGCCGCTTTCGCGTCAACATCTCGCGCCAGCGGCGCTTCTACAACATCGTGCTGCGGGTCATCCCGCTGCAGATTCGCACCTTCGAGGAGCTGAATCTCCCGAGCACGTTGCGCGATGTGGCGCGCCTGCAGCGCGGCTACGTACTCGTGACCGGCTCGACCGGGATGGGCAAGTCGACCACGCTCGCCACGATGATCGAAGAGATCAACCACACGCGAAAATCAAAGATCGTCACGATCGAGGATCCGATCGAATTCGTCTTCACGCACGACAAGAGCATCATCACCCAGCGAGAAGTCGGCACCGATACCACATCGTTTCCCGACGCGCTGAGGGCCGCGCTGCGCCAGGACCCCGACTGCATCATGGTCGGCGAGATGCGCGACCAGACCACGGTAGACACCTCGCTCAAGGCAGCCGAGACCGGTCACCTCGTGCTCTCGTCGATCCACACCAGCGACGTGCAATCCACGATCAATCGACTGGTTTCGTTCTTCCCCGCGGAAGAGCAGATGCAGGTGCGGGCGCGACTCGCCGACAACCTGGCGGCGATCGTCTCCCTGCGCTTGCTCCCCACCAAGAAGCAGAATTCGCGCGTGCCGGCCGTCGAAGTGATGCGCAGCACGCGAAGCATGCAGGAGTGCATCAAGGACCCCGCCAAGACGAGCGAGATTGCGGACTACATCGCACGCGGGCGCGGTGAGATGATGCAGACCTTCGATCAACACCTCCTCGACCTTCTGCGCGCCAACAAGATTTCGGTCGAAACCGCACTGACCGCTGCATCGAACCCGACCGATTTCAGGACCAAGCTGGCACTCGAAGGAGGCGACCCGGACGCAGTCGACGACGAGCCCGCAGACAAGATCGAGGGCCCGCTCGAAATCGATCCGGATTCGCGGTTCTAGACGCGGAGGCATGTCGTTGGACGCGCTGACCGATCCTGGACAGAACACGTCCCGCAAGCAGCAGCTTGCGGCCGACCTGCGCATGAGTGCCTCTCGAATTGCCGAACGAGCCGGTGGCGGCCTCGCACTGATCTTCGTGGCCGCGCCCGAAAACGGATCGCCTGAAAACACCACGCGCCTTCGAGCAGCAGCGGGCTTTCCCGTGGCGGAGACCGCCCGGGACGCCGCCCAGGCGCTGATGGCTACGGTCCGCGAAGTCATCACCAGCGGAACCGAACAGCAATTGGGCGCCCTTCCCTCCCTGGAAGAGCGCAGCAAGGGCGGCATGTTGATCGTCCCGATGAACCTGGATGATCGATGCCACGGCGCGCTGGCAGTCGGCGCTCCGGATTCGATGCAAGACGATCTGCGGGAGTTCATCGAACAAGAAGCGTCGAAACTCGGGCTGCTGCTCGATCACTCCCGCATCCGCGACGAGCTCGAGTCGGTGCAAAAAGAGCTGGCAGGCCTGCGAGACGGCGAGGGCTCTGTCGACAACAGCCACGAGGTGCTCGAACTCTCTGAAGCGCTGTTCGCCCAGGACATCGAGCTTCTGCGCAACAACGAGAAGCTCGGGAAGATCGAGAAACTCAAGAACGACTTCATCGAAAAGATGTCGCGGGAACTCCGAACGCCGCTCAACAGCATCATCGAGTCGATCATTTCGGTCCTGACGGGGGAAAACGAGACGCTCTCGGACAACTCCAAGGTGAGCCTGCGGGCCGCGCTGGACGACGGGACCGAGTTCCTGAGGACACTCCAGAACATCCTCGATCTCTGGAAGATCAAGCAGCGCGAGCTGCCCGTGGAGATTCAGGAGGTCAACTTCAGGGAGGTCGTCGACGAGGCGATCTTCAGCGTCCAGGACCGCATCTCGGAAAAGCCGGTCACGGTCGAGCAGCGATTCAGCGAGCCCTTCCCGAAGATTCGCACGGACCTCGCCAAGGTGAATCAGATCCTCTTCCTGCTGCTCGAAAACGCGGTCAAGTTCACGGCCCGCGGGCAGATCACCATCACCGCGAGCCTCGAGGACGACCAACTCAAGTGCGAGGTCAAAGACACGGGAATCGGCATTTGCCCGGACGACCAGCCCCACATCTTCGATGAATTCTTTCAGGTCGACGAGTTGTCGTCTCGCACCTATGCGGGAGCCGGACTCGGGCTGGCATTGGTACGCGATCTGGTCGTGTTGATGGACGGCGATGTGGCCGTGAAAAGCGACGCGGGCCGGGGCACCGCGGTCACCTTCCAGCTTCCCGTTCAAATCGTAGGCTGAACCGCTCCGCGATCAGGCGGACCGCTGTTGCCGGGCGCTATTCCACCGGCTGTTTGTCTTCCGGATAATTGGGCTTGATGTAGCCCGCTGCAATCTCTCGCAGGGCCACCACCACCTCTTTGTTCTCTTCGGCATCCACGAGCGCCTTGGCACCGCGCTTGAGCTGCTTGGTGCGGATGGCAGCCATCTGAACGAGGTTGAAGAGGTTCGGAACCTTGTTGATGCAGTCTTCGATCGTGATGCGTGCCATTCGAGCCTCTCGATGGGTGGAATGGAGCCTGCAGGGGCGGGAGCCTAGACCAACGCCCAGACGAAGGAAACCCCGGCCGGCGAAGTGCCGGCCGGGGTCCTGCGACCTCCACTAGGAAGACCGAACCGTCGAAATCGTCACGCCTTCTTGCGGCGTGTCTTTCGGCGGGCCTTCTTGCGGGTCGCCTTCTTGCGGCGAGACTTCTTGCGAGTAGCATTCTTGCGCGTGGCCTTCTTGCGCGTGGCCTTCTTCTTGCGCGTGGCCTTCTTCTTGCGCGTGGCCTTCTTCTTGCGCGTGGCCTTCTTGCGCGTGGCCTTCTTACGAGT
>JAFDBP010000192.1 GCA_019313245.1 Deltaproteobacteria bacterium | reverse complement strand
GCTGGATGCAGCCCGCACTGAACTTCGAGACGGGGGGTATCG
Organism: Deltaproteobacteria bacterium; assembly: GCA_019313245.1. Lineage (GTDB taxonomy): Bacteria > Myxococcota_A > UBA9160 > UBA9160 > SMWR01 > JACZVU01. The sequence continues at coordinate 5,176 of JAFDBP010000192.1, read as the reverse complement.
GGATTCTACGGATCAAGTTCGTCCCGGAGCCGCAAACCTGGGCGATGTTGCTCGCAGGTGCCTCACTCCTCGGCGTGGCGTTCCGGATGCGGGGGCGCTAATCGCCCGAGTTCGAGAAGTGAATTCGATCGCGGCTGCGATCGGAACCCCGGGCGGACGGAGAACCGCCCGGGGTTTTTCTCCGACGGGCACTCACCGAGACGGTCGCGATTCCGGGAATCCAAACGCTTTTGCGCCGGGACGAATGGGCTAAGATCGCTTGATGCTAAAACGGCTACTACATTCGCGTTGGTTCTTTTTCGCCGCAGGCGCAGCAATGGTCGTTGCGGCGGTTTATTCGCAACTCGACATCCGGCTCGATCCGCGACCCCTCGGTGAGCCGGCTGACATCGAAACACTCCACGAGAGAGACGACCTCAACCTGCTCTTCGTGTTGATCGACACGCTCCGCGCCGATCGCCTGTCCACTTACGGCTATGAGCGCGAGACGAGTCCGACCCTCGACAAGCTCGCGGTCGATGGGATCCGCTTCTCAGACCACATGGCGCAGTCGTCGTGGACGAAGTGCTCGATGTCGTCGCTCTGGACGGGCCTCTATCCGGTCAGCACCGGCGTGACGCGCTCGCCGCAGGGATTGCCCGACGAGGCGCAGATGCCCGCCGAGATCATCCGCGAAGCGGGCTTCCGCACTGCCGCGATCTGGCGCAACGGCTGGATCAGCCCGGGCTTCGGTTTTTCGCAGGGCTTCGAGGTCTATCACAGCCCCAGGAGTGCGCCGACCCCGATGTCGGTGCGGCGAGAGAAGCCGACACTGGGCGTTACCGGTACCGACCAGGACGTCGTCAACTCGGCGATCGAATTCCTGCGCGCTCAGGGTGACGAGCGCTGGTTTCTCTACCTCCATTTGATGGATGTGCATCAGTACGTATATGACGAGGACACCGCGCTCTTCGGCACGACCTACTCGGATATCTACGACAACTCGATCCGCTGGACGGACCGGGTGCTCGGAAGCTTGATTCACGATCTCGACGTGCGCGGATTGCGCGACAAGACCATGATCGTAGTAGCCGGCGACCACGGCGAAGCTTTCGGCGAACACGGCCGCGAGGGCCACGCGCGCGACGTTCAGGCGGAGGTGACCACCACGCCGCTGATCGTGAGCCTGCCATTCCGGCTGGAGCCCGGGATCGTCGTCGACACGCCCACGGAAAACGTCGATCTCTGGCCGACGATTCTCGACATGTTGAAGCTGCAGCCCCTCGAGAATGTCGACGGAGAATCCCGGATGCCGGAACTCATGGCCGCCGCGCGGGGCGAAACCCTGCCGCCGCGAGATACGCCTCGCTATGCCCACCTCGACCAGACCTGGGGCCGCACCAAAGAAGAGCCCCGCCCGATGGTGGCCGTCAAGGAAGGTCCCTATCGGCTCGTGCGGGCTCATGGGACGAAGGGCTGGCTCTACAACCGAACCAACGATCCCTTTGAGCAGATCGATATCGGTGAAGACGAGCCCGAGGTATTGGAGAGGTTCCAGGCGCTCGCCGACGAATACCTCGAGCGGCCGCCCGCTCCGTGGCAGGCCTCGGACGTCGAACTCGACGACGCGCAGCTCGAACAACTCCGCGCCCTCGGCTACCAGATCGAGTAGGTTGTGTCCCAAAGATTGTTCTCGGCACGCTGCTTGCTCCAGTGCCGGGGATGCTGGCCGCGCTGCGTCGCTTTCGCCCACCGTGCTGCCCGAACCTGAAGTGTGTTTTTCACGCTCGCTCGCGGGGTTGGCGCTATCGGCGTGCCGGATCCTTCCGTCGACTGCGGGCGCCGCGCGTCGTGCCGCGGTTCCAATGTTCACACTGCGGACGCTCTTTTAGTTCACAGACCTTCTCCACCACCTACTGGCTCAAACGCCCGGAACTCCTCCGCCACACCTGGGATGCGTTGCTCGCCTGTGCGGGCTACCGCCAGATCGCCCGCATCCAGCAATGCTCCCCCACGACGGTCATGACGCACGCCGAGCGGCTCGGCCGTCACGCCCTGCTGTTCCTCGAAAAGCACCGCCCGAAGTCGGCCCCTGCGGAGCCCATGGTCGTCGACGGCTTCGAATCGTTCGAGTTCAGCCAGTTCCATCCCCTGCACCGCAATCTCGCGATCGGCGCGCATTCGCACTTTCTCTACGCCTTCACCGACGCCGAGCTGCGCCGCAAGGGCCGGATGACGTCGGGCCAGAAGCGCAAACGCCAACGCATCGAGTCGCGCTTCGGCCGACCTTCCCCTCGCGCCATCGAGCGCAGCATGGCGGCGCTGCTGAACCTCGTGGCACCGGAAGGCTCCCAGGTCGAGATTCGCTCCGACGAGCATCCCGCCTACCCGAGAGCCTGGCGTCGCGTTCCCCGGGTCGAGGTGCGGCATGCGGTGACGCCTTCGAAGAAGGCGCGAACGACGCGCAATCCACTGTTTCCGGTCAACCGCGCTGACCTGTGGCTTCGCCACAGCGGCGCGAATCACAAACGCGAGACGATCGCGTTCTCCAAACGCCGCGCGAGCGTGGTCGAGCGATGCGCCATCCTGGGCGTCTACTTGAGCTACCAGAAGAGCTTTTCGGAAAAGAAGCGGGATGCCACGCCCGCGCAGCGGCTCGGCATTGCGAATACGAAGCTTCACACGCGCGAGGTCCTGGCCGAACGGCTATTTCCGTCGCAGATTCCGCTTCCGGCGCTCTGGCAGCGCTATTACTGCCGCGATGTCGTCACCCGACGCATCCCCAACGGCAAACGGCACTGCCTTCGATACGCCTTCTGATTCGACTCATGCACCCGCGATCCGCCAACACCCCGATCACACAATCGAATCTTCTGAATCAGCACAATCTTTGGGACACAACCGATCGAGTAGGTGCTCGCCCGTCGAGAGAGCGCCCGTTCAAAGGCGAAATCCGCCCTCAAACAAAACCCACTCATCGCGCCAAAATCCCTTCACAACTCGCAAGCATCGCCCGCCGGGAGCGCGCTCAGCCCGCAACACACGCGCCTACCAGTTGAGCGAGAGGGTCACCCCGTAGGTCCGCGGCTCGGACCAGACTTCGAGGATCGAGGTGGCCGAGCGGCTGAGGTCGAAGACGTCGACCTTGTAGGTTTCTTCGAAGATGTTGGAGACCCAGAACGCCAACTCGATCCGCTCGTCGGGGGTTCGGTAGGCGATCCGCGCGTTGTGGAGCCAGTAGCCTTCCTGTGAGATGGGATCGGCCATTTGGGGGTCCAGGTATCCCTTCGAGCGGTAGTTGAAATCGTACTGTGGCACCAGCGAGCCCCAGCCGAAGAGCGGGATCTCGTATTCGGTGATCACCGACCAGTTCCATTCCGGAGCGGCCACGAGGGTATTGCCGGTGTAGTCGAACTCGACGGGGATCGGATTTGGATCTCGACTCGTCTGAATGGTCTTGATGACCTTGAACTCTTTGAATTCGCTCTTCAGCCAGCCCAGGTTGGCGTTGATCATGAGGCCCGGCAGCGGCCGGAGGCGCAACTCGGCTTCGGCGCCCAGGACGTCGGCATCGCCGTTGAGCAGCTTTTGAATCGGCAGCTTGCCGGGTTCGTTCGTGATGTCGAAGACCTGCAGGTCCGTGTACCAGTAGCGGAATACCGCCGCGTTGAGGATGATCCGGTCGTCGAACCAGCGCGTTCGGAAGCCGAGTTCGACGGCGTCGATGAACTCGGGCTCGACGGGGTCGATGTCCTGCTCGGGGTCGCCGCCCGTGATCGTCAGGCCCGCGTTGAAGTGCCCGCCCTTGAAGCCGTGGCCGAAGCTCAGGTAGGAGACCAGGCTGCCGTACTCGTTGGAAAACGGCGTGTAGCTGAGCTTGATGTCGCCCGTCCACTCCTTCCAGTTTGCTTCCACGGTTTCCTCGGGGAGCTCCACCACGACCACGTTGGATGAGGTTCCGAACGCCGAACTCACGAGCGAGAATTCTTTCTTTTCCTGGTTGTAGCGGACACCTCCACTGAGGGTGAGCTCGTAGATGCCCGGGATCATGGCCTCCTCGACGAGGTCGATCTCGCCGGCCAGGTAGGGAGCCCAACTCGTCAGTTTCTGCGAGAAGTCCTGGTTGATCGTGAACTGCTGGGTGTCGGGGAAGAAGTTGTTGGCGGTGAGTTGCTCGTGCAGGAAGAAGAAGCCGCCCGTCCACTTGTAGCGCTCGCCCTCGCCCTCGATGCGCAGCTCCTCGGTCGTCTGCCAGGCGCTGTCGGACCAGACGGCCGGATAGATCTTCAGCGGGGTCGCGTCGCCCTCGTCCTCGACGACGCGGTCATACCACTCGTAGTCGTAGAGCAGGGTGATGATCACCGCACCGAGATCCAGGAACCCCCTGCCGTTGATGCCCCAGGCGTCGATGTACTCGATGCCGTCTCTGTCGTAGAAGCCCGAGAAGGGGTCTCCGCCGCCCTGACCGCCGCCGGGGATCGCGTCCGTGACGCCCTTGACGTTTCGATACCCCTCGCCGAGCGGGGGGCCGCCGGCACCGTTGATCGCCAGGGCGGCGCTGTTCTCGGCAAAACCGTCCTGTAGTCGCTCGTCGAAACCGCCATCCTGGCGCCCTCGGGCGCCGAGCATCTGCAGGTGGGCGGAGTCGCCGCGGTTCTGGGTGCCGTGGGCGTTGACCATCCACTCCATGTTGTCGAGCGGCTCGAAGAGCAGCACCATCCGCGCGGCCCAGTTGTCGACGTTGTTCGTGTAGGGCTTGAGGCCGCGGAAGGTCTCCAGGCCCGGCTGGAGCGCGTCGTCATTCCAGAACCCGTTGGTCTTGTCGGATTCTCCCGGGTTCAGGTACTCCGATTCGTAGGTGGACAGCCATCCCGGAGCCTTCATGAAACAGGCGGCGTCGACGTCGTCGATTTTGAAGTTCGGCCGGATGAAGCCGACCGGCGTGCCCTTCGACGCGACGAGAGCGCCGTTTTGGTCGAAGAGATCTTCGTCGAGGACGACCGGATTCTTGACGGTGCCCCAGCCGATGCTCCCTTTGGCGATGGTCTGCGCTGCTTGTCTGGCGGCATCCCAGTCCAGGAAGACGAATCCCTCAGATTGCCCAGTTTCGGGAAAATTAACCGGCTGGCCTTTTTCTCTGATGATCTGGGCGCGTCGCGGTTGCCCGTTTTCCCACTGCTGCAAGGGGAGCAGCGAT
>JAFDBP010000191.1 GCA_019313245.1 Deltaproteobacteria bacterium | reverse complement strand
GATGAGAGGACGGCACGGCGCTACCTTCGGCGCGGAGGCTATCTCTGGAATGCTGGCATTTTCGCATGGTCGGTGGGCGCGATCCTCGAAGAACTCGAGACCCACGCGCCGCAGATCCACCGGGCGCTGGGCCCGCTGCTCGACTCGCGGCGCCGGCCGAGCGCCGAACGGCTGCGCCAGATCTACCGCCGGGCAGCGTCGATCTCGATCGACTTCGCGGTTCTCGAGCGCAGCCACCGGGTCTGGACGCTGCCGGTTCGCTTTCACTGGAGCGACGTCGGCACCTGGGCAGCTCTCGCGGAGGAACTGGGCGTGCAGTCCGGCAAATCCCGGTCCGTCGCGGGCGGCCTCGTCGAGTGCGGCTCGGGAGCAAATCTGGTCTGGAGCGAGGATCGCACGATCGCGCTGCTGGGCGTCGAGGGACTCGCGGTGATCGACACTCCGGACGCTCTGCTCGTCGCCCGTCTCGATCGGAGTTCGGACGTGCGCGAGCTGGTGGCGCAGTTGAAAGCGAGCGGTCGGAGTAAGCTTACGTGAGTGCAGCGGATGGGGAGGTCGACAGGAGTCGCCATGGCTCAATCCCACAAACCTGAAACAATTGCGTCACTGCGCGCGATCCCGATGTTTTCCGCCGTGTCGGAGGATGTTCTCGGGTCGATCGCATCGCTTCTGATCGAGCGCAGCTTTCCGAAGAACAAGACGATCGTCGAAGAGGGCGCGCCCGGCGACTACATGTACATCATCGTCGAAGGGCGCGTGAAGGTCACCAAGCTCTCCGGCGATGGGCGCGAGAAGATCCTGGAATTGCTCAACGTGGGTGATTTTTTCGGCGAGATGTCCCTGTTCGACGAAGCGCCCCGCTCGGCCAGCGTGAAGGCGATGTCGAAGGTCCGCATCCTGGCACTCGCGCGCAACGATTTCCTGCGCCTGCTCAGCCGCAGCCCCGACCTCGCCCTTTCGGTGATCCAGGAGCTGACGCGCAGGCTTCGACAGGTCGACGAGCAGGCGAGTTCGCTCTCGTTCCAGCGCGTCAAGGAACGCACGATGGGCTTGCTGGTGCGCCTCGCTCGCGAAGAACCGGGCCACGAGGGTCGCCCCCGCACGCCGGTGCTCACCCACCAACAGATCGCCGACATGATCGGAACCTCCCGCGAGACCGTCACCCGCGCCATCAAGGGCCTCAAGGAGGACGGTTGGCTCGAACAGGACGGCAAGCACTACCTCGTCCCGCCAGCGGATTGAATTCAGGCGCCAGCCGAAGCGCGCCGATAACGGGGTGTGGCAGACCATCTCGATATCGCGCAGTGGATTCTCACCTCGATGAGTTCTGGAGTCGTCGCGATCGACGACCGGGGCGACGTGGTCATGCTGAATCCCGGCGCCCAGCGGATTCTCGGCTGCCCCGAGGGCGAGCCGCGCGAAGTCTTCGGCAAGCCCTGTCGAGAGGTGCTCGGCCTCCAGCCTACGGTCGCACGACTGCTGCTGGAGACGCTGGACGGCCGGGCCGCGCTGTCCCGCGCCGAGCTCGTGCTGGAAGGCGTTCGCGGTGAGATCGAGAGCACGATCGGTTTCACGCTGACGCCGGTGAGAAATCCCGAGGGCGAAGTTCGCGGCGCGGCGATCATCTTTCGCGATTTGACGCCCATCGAAAGAATGGACGAGCAGCAGCGGCTTCACGATCGGCTCGCCGCGTTGGGTCAGATGGCCGCGGGGATGGCCCACGAGATCCGCAATCCGCTTGCGGGCATGGAGATCGTGACGGGCTTGTTGAAGCGGCGTCTGAGCGACCGAGACGAGGAGCGCTCGCTCGTCACGCAACTCCAGAGCGAAGCCCGCTCGCTCGCGCGCACGGTCGAAGCCTGTCTGGAGTTCGTCCGGCCGTTTTCCCCCGAGCGCGGACCCACCGATCCCGAAGTGCTCGTCGGCGAATCTCTCGACACCGCGCTCAAGCGCACCTCGTTTTCCGGCGCAATCGAGCGCGCATTCGACGAAGAGCTTCCCCGCTTGAACGCCGACGCCGATCAACTTCGCGCAGTGGTCACCAATCTGATCCTGAATGCGCTGGAGGCCATGGAAGGGGATGACGAGGGTGGCGAGAAACGGCTCGTTCTCGGGCTGACCAGCGTCGTCGCCGCTCCCGCCGATCGGTTGGTTCGCGTGGGAGTCGATGGCCGAGCGGCGTCGGAGGCAGCCGCGCAGCGAGAGGTCGTCATCACGGTATCGGATACGGGTCCCGGGGTTCCGAGCGAATTGAAGGAGAAGATCTTCTACCCGTTCTTCACCACCAAGCAGAGCGGATCCGGAGTGGGCCTGGCGACCGCGCAGAAGATCGTCGCGGGTCACGGCGGTACGCTCGAACTCGATTCCGGGCCGGGCCCGGGTTGCTCGTTTCGGGTGCGCATTCCGGTGGAGGATGAGAAGCCGTGACCCCGGATTCGGCCCGCATCCTCGTCGTGGAAGACAACGATACGCTCCGTCGCGGCATCGCGGTCGCACTTCGCGAACGCTGGGAAGAGGTTCGAGAAGTCGGCAGCGGATCCGACGCGATCGAGTGTATATCTGACGCACAGTCCGACGCCTTCGACGTCATCGTCACCGATCTGCGGCTGCCGGGCAGTGATGGAATTTCGGTGCTGCGCGCCGCACGCGAGAGAGATCCCGGAACGAGTGTGCTGGTGATGACGGCGTACGGATCGATCGAAACCGCGGTCGAGGCCATGCGATCGGGGGCATTCGATTTCGTCCAGAAACCGCTGGACCTCGATCAGCTCGAACTCCGCGTGGCCCGCGGAGTCGACCACCGGCGGCTACTCTACGAAGTGACGGAATTGCGGGCCGAGCAGGCCGCGCGCCAGGCGAGCGATCGGATCATCGGCGACAGCCCCGCGCTGCGAAGTGCGCTGGACCTCGCGAAGCGGGTCGCGCCGACGCGCTCCACCGTCTTGATCACCGGCGAGACGGGTACGGGCAAGGAGTTGATCGCGAGCTTGATCCACCGCGCCTCGCCGCGGGCGGAGGGGCCTCTCGTCAAGGTGAACTGCGCCGCGCTGCCCGAGACCCTGCTGGAATCCGAACTCTTCGGTCACGAGCGCGGTGCGTTTACCGGCGCCGACCGCCAGCGCATCGGGCGCTTCGAACAGGCGAATGGCGGCACGCTCTTCCTCGATGAGGTGGGCGATACGTCGATTGCCACGCAGGCGAAACTGCTCCGCGTGCTTCAGGAGCAGCGGTTTCACCGGTTGGGCGGCAGCCAGCTGTTGCGAACCGATGCCCGCATCATCTCGGCCACCAATCAGGATCTCGGCAGCCGGATCGCCGAAGGGCTGTTTCGCGAAGATCTCTATTTTCGCCTCAACGTGATCCGGATCCACCTCCCGCCGCTTCGCGAGCGGCCCGAGGATCTAGTGGATCTCGCCCATCACTTCCTCAGTGAGCTCGGGGCCGAGATGCGCCATCCGCTGCGCGGATTTACGGAGGCCGCTCTGGAGAAGATTCGCGGTCACGATTGGCCGGGAAATGTTCGAGAACTGCACAACACGCTCGAACGAGCCGTTCTGATGGCCGAGGGGCCGCGAATCGACGCCGAAGACCTGTCGATCCTGGTTGGCCGAAGCGCGGGGGACGACCGCGGTTGGCGCCGCGAGCTGCCCGCCGAGGGCATCTCACTACGAGATGTCGAGCGAGAACTCGTCATCGAAGCGTTGGAGCGGACCGGATACGTTCAGAAGGACGCCGCCGCGCTGATCGGAGTGAGCCGGCGCACGCTCAATTACATGATCCAGCGAATGGGAATCACCCATCCGGCCTGGCGGCGCAATCGAGGCGCGGAGGACGCGGCCGAGCAACCCGCTCGGCGCGCGCCTTCGGATGCCGATACCCCTTGATTCCTCATCGTTTTGTCGGAACCTTAAGCGCCGGGGCAGAGTCTCATAACGGATTGCAGTAGCCAACGGCACGCACACTCAACACGAGGTGGTCGAATGCGACGCATGCTTACACGGATCTTGGTTCTCGCAGCTTGTTCATTTGCGCTGGGAGCGTGCCAGGACGACGAGGAGAAAGCCGTAGAGCATTTGAACCGCGGCTCCGCCTATCAGAAGGCCGGGGATTACCCGGCGGCGATCATCGAGTACAAGAACGTGTTGCAGCTCGACCCGAACAACGCGGCCGCCCATTGGGGGCTCGCGAAGGGCTATCTGGCCAACCAGCAGATTCCGGAGGGATTCTGGGAGCTCCGCGAAACCGTGCGCCTGGATCCGGACAATCTGGATGCGCGCGCACAACTCTCCCAGCTGCTGTTGCTCGCCGGCGACCCCGACGAGGCGCTGGCCCAGGCCGAGGAACTGCTCAGCCGCGGCGGAAAGCGCGGGCATATCCACCGCGCACAGGCCCTCGATCGACTCGATCGATTCGACGAGGCGCTCGAAGAATACGAGCAGGCGATCGCGGCGACCCCGGACGAGAGTGCGCCGGTCTTGATCTACGCGCAGGCGTTGACCCGAAACGGCGACCGCGAAGCCGCCGAGCCCTACTTCCTGAAACTGGTCGAGATGGACCCCAGCGTTTCCAGCTACACGTCGCTCGCGGCGTTCTACGTGCAGGACCGCGGCCGCGACGAGGATACCGAGCGGGCATTCCTGGAGGCGACGCGCGTCGCCGAGGGCGAGGACCAGGTTCGCGCCCATCAAAACGTGGCGAGTTTCTACTTTCAGCGCGAGCGCTTCGACGAAGCCATCGCGTACCTCGCGCGCGTCATCCCGACCGTCGAGCAGCCCGTGCCGCTGATCTACCTGCTCGCGCGCCTTCACGTAGCCCAGGGCGACACCGAGAAGGCCGACGCGTTGATCGCGGAGGCGACCGAGATCGATCCCACCGATCCCGTCCCCTACCTGACGCTTTCGGGGCATCTGGGCCGGCAGGGAGATGTCGCGGGCGCGCTCGCGGCAGCCGAGAAGGCGCTCGAAATCGACCCGAATCTGCAGGACGCGAAGCTTCGCGTGGCCGAGATCCTGGTCGACGTCGGCTATCGCGACGGCGACGAGGAGAAGGTCCAACGCGGCCAGCAGATGGTGAAGGAAGTACTGGACGAGGGGACGCCGAGCGCCAGTGCGCTGATGGTGATGGCGAAGATCGACCTCGCACAGCAGCGGGTCGACGAAGCCATCGAGGGTCTGCGAGCGGCGATCGAGCTCGATCCCAACAATTCCCAGGCGCACTTCGTGCTCGGCACGGCGCTGTCCGTCAAGGGTGAGGGTCCGGCGGCGCGCACCGAACTCGCGCGCGCACTCGAGATCGACCCGGGCCTGCTCGAAGCGCGCCGGGTGCTGGCTCGGGTCCACGCTTCGCTGGGCGAGCACGAGTACGCGGTCGAAGAGGGGCGACGTTACCTGGCCGGGCAGCCCGAATCGACGCAGACGCGAATCCTGCTGGCCCAGAGTCTGGTGATCTTGCGCCGAATGGACGCGGCGCTGGCCGAATTGAACGCGATCCCCGAGCAGGAGCGCAACGCGGATGTGCTGTACGCGCTCGGTCGGGTGCACCTCGGTATGGGCAAGGACGCGGAAGCGCGCAAATACCTGACCGCGGCGCACGAGTTGATGCCGACCCATCACGACATCCTGCGCAATCTGGTGCGACTCGATCAAAAAGAGAATCGGTTCGCGGAATCGGTGGCTCGCGTCGATGAGGCGGTGCAATCCGAACCCGAGAACGCCAAGTTGCGCACACTCTCGGGCCTCGTCGCGCTGATGGACGACCGCGGCGAGGATGCCGAGAAGGCCTTCCAGAAGGCGATCGAACTCGACCCGACGGATTCGGCCGGTTACGAACAGCTGGCGCGGCTCTACGCGAAGACCGGCCGGCTCAGCGAGGCGGTCACCACCTACGAAGCCGCCATCGAGGCGCGCCCCGAGGATCCCAACCTGCACTATTTCCTCGGCACCCTCTACGCGTTCGGCGGCGCACAGGACAAGGCGATCGAGCGCTACGAGGACGCGATCCGGTACGGCCCGGACCTCGCGTATCCGAAGAACGATCTCGCCTACATCTACGCCGAATCGGGCGAGAACCTCGACCGCGCGCTGGATCTCGCGCAGGACGCCAAGGCCGCGCTGCCGGACACCGCGACGGTGGCGGACACGCTCGGCTGGGTGCTCTACAAGCGCGGGATCCCCTCCGCTGCGATCAGTTACCTGAAAGAAGCCGTCGCCAATTCGGACGGTGACATCGCGGTTGCGGGCATCAGCATGCACCATCTCGCCCAGGCCTACGAGGCGGACGGCAACCCCGAAAAGGCTCGAGAGACCCTGCGGCGAGCGATTGCCGAACTCGAGAAGGCCGCCGCCGAGCAGCGGGCCAGCGGGGAACCGGTTCGCCCCGAGCCCGCTTGGGCCGAGGAAGTGCGGAGCATGCTGGCTCGCCTCGAGCGCGACGGCTGATCCCAGCCCGACACCGGCTTCGATCCTCAAGCATCCCGGCCGCACGGTCGATACGGGCACGTCTACGTGCGTCACAAGGCCGATTCGCGAGAGTGCCCCCGCGGGGAAGCAACTCGCCGTCGCCCGCGATTCGACGTCGTCGTTTGGAGGGGATGCGATGAAAACCGGACTGCTCACGATCTTCGCCGTGCTGATTTCGGCAGTGCTCGCTTCGGGGAGCCTGTACGCGAGCGAAACTTCGACGCCCAACGCGGACGAGGCCGCGGCAACCGCGGACAGCCGGGTCGACGCCGAACCGGCAGCAGCAGCGGACCCGGCTGCGGAATCGCCCGCTACAGACCAGGCGCTGGCCGACGCCGAGGAGAGCGCCGAAATGGCAAACGCCGCCGAGGCGCCGCAGGCCGAGGCGGCCGCTGAAGTCGATTCGGCCGTCGCAGCTGACGCCGAAGAGGCGATCGACTCAGAGTCCTCGGACGCGGGCGCTGAAATTGCGGATCTGGAAACGCCCGCGGATGGCGCCGCCGAATCCGCCGGCGAGGTCGCCGATGCGGCCAGCGAGGCGACCCCGAAAGTCGCGCTCGGCAAAATCGGTTACGACGAGCAGGGCCGATCCGGCCGGATCCACCTGGTCGTTCCCGGCGACACACTCTGGGATATCTCCGACGCCTACCTCGGGACTCCGTGGGTGTGGCCGTCGGTCTGGACCGACAATCGCGAGATCGAGAATCCGCACCTCATCGTGCCCGGTGATCGCATCTGGATCAGCGCCTATGAGATGCGCCGCGTGAGCGCCGAGGAAGCCGAGCGGCTTCTCGCCGGTCAACCCGTCGCGGCCGACGCGGAAGAAGAACCGACCGGCCCCGCCTCGGATAGCTTTCAATCGCTGTTCAAAGAAGAGACCGGGCCGAAGGTCGTGCGCATCAGCTCGCGCGAGACGACCGGCCTGGTCAGTGCCGAGCAACTCGAAGCCGCGGCGAGCATCGTCGATGCCGTTCCCGAGCGCGTGATGCTCGGCCAGGGCGATCGGGTCTACATCGGCCTCGGCGCAGGGGACGCGTCGGTGGGTGATCAGTTCACGGTGTTCCGGACCCAGGAGAAAGTCATCGATCCCGACACCAATCGGCTGCTCGGTTACCACGTCAACATGCTCGGCTGGGTCGAAGTCCAGGAGGTCGACGAAGAGGCTTCGCTGGCCGTGGTTCGGTTGTCGGCCGGAGAAATGGAACTCGGCGATCGCGTGATGCCGCGCGAAAAGCCGATCCTCGACGTCGAGGTGATGGCCAGCCCGAAGAACGTCGACGGCCAGATCAGCTTCTTCCCGTCCAGTCGCGTGTTGATGGGCACGGCCGACTACGTCTATCTGAATCGGGGAGAACTCGACGGTCTCGAGGTGGGCAGCCCGCTCGAGGTCTATCGAGTCGGTTGGGAGGCGCCCGAGCCCGCACGCGATACGCGGGTCGACGTGCCCGATCGCGTCATCGCGAACCTTCTCGTCGTGCGCGCGCGACAAGAGTCGGCGGTCGCGTTCGTCCAGCACACGGAAACCGAACTCCAGCTGGGCGATCACTTCCGCGGTGCGGTCGAACGGAGCGCGGCGCAACACCGGCGCGCGGCAGAGTAATTCGGCGGCGCCAGCCCCGGCGCGCCGCGCCGGATTTGCGCGCGCGGCACCGCCCGAGCTATGCATGGGCTCCCCGGTCCCGGGGAGCCCTCGTTTGTCCTCCGAATTTGCGCCCGGCGTCCTCGATCCCGCCAACCCCGATCCCGCTTCTCGCTCTCTGCTCGGGGACTGGCTGGCCTATCAGCGCGCGCTCGGGCTCAAGCCCGAAGTCGCCGCCGAACTGCTGCGAGCACATCCGCACCCCGCAAGCGCGCTGGCTGCGCGCGGGCTGTCGAGCGCGATCGATCGCGACGCCGCGATCGCCGCTCTCTCGCGGGCGGGTGCCGTCGCCGTGCCGTTGAATTCAGCCGCGTATCCGGCGCGCCTCGCGAGCATCTCGGATCCGGCCGCGCTGCTCGCGGTGCGCGGCGACGTTCGCGCGCTGTCCGAAATCTCGGTCGCGATCGTCGGTGCGCGCGCGGCGACGGTCTACGGCAAGCGGATCGCCCGCAGTCTGGCCGCGGACCTCGCCAGAGAGGGGATCGTCATCGTGTCGGGCCTCGCGCGCGGGATCGACGCGGAGGCGCACTGGGGCGCGCTCGAGGCGGGCGGGCGCACGATCGCCGTCCAGGCCTGCGGCATCGATCGCATCTACCCCGGCGAACACCGCGCGCTCGCCGAGCGGATCGCCGCGAACGGTGCGGTCATCAGCGAGTTGCCGCTCGCTGAGCCTCCGCTGCGACCGTATTTTCCGCTGCGGAATCGACTGATCAGCGGTCTGTCGTCGGCGGTCGTGATCGTGGAAGCCAGGGAGCGCAGCGGGTCGCTGATTACGGCCAATCACGCGGCCAATCAGGGTCGGGAGGTTTTCGCGGTGCCGGGCCCGCTCACGGCGCCGACGAGCGTCGGCCCCAACCGGTTGATTCGCGACGGCGCCCATGTGGCGTTGGGTCCGGATGAAATCTGCGGCGAACTGGGCCTGGTCCGGGAGGCGCGCGCCCGGCCGGAGAGGGCGCGCGATCTCTCGGCGCTCGCCCGAGAGATTCTCGCCGCGCTGGCCGACGCTCCCGCCTCGCGCGACGAGTTGGCGCGCCGGCTCGGACGCGAGCCCGCCGAACTCGCGCTCGAGTTGGTCGAACTCGAGTTCGCGGACCGGATCGGGGAGGATCGCGACGGGCGCCTGAAGATCGCCTAGCGGTCCAGAGGGATCCGAGGCCGCTGCGCGCCCCGCGCACAAAAGCGGGCTCATGCGCATCCGCCGACTGGTCGATAAGGCGTCGAGCGATCGGCTTCTGGGGGAAAAATGTCCGCATTCATCGAAAAGCGCCGCGATCCCCGGTTTGCCGTCGCGCTGAACGCCCACTACTCCGCGGGTCCCGAAGAGGGGATCGGAGTCCTCTCGAACATCTCCTACTCGGGTGCGCTGATCGAAGACTCCTCGGTACGACCTACCGTCGGTTCGAGGGTGCGCATCTACGTCTTCGTCGAGCCTCGAGATCCGATCGCGCCCGCGAGCCCGTACGAATTGATCGGGCGGGTCGTCCGGCACAGCTCGTCGGGTTTCGCGATCGAATACGAAGACCCCGATCCCGAGGTGCGCGAGTTGGTCGACGAAGCGGCCACTCCCAAGAACTGACCTCCGCTCGGACTCCATCGGGCATCCACACGGCCGCGGCGCGCGCTGCGATCGCTCCCGCTGCAGCGCCAAAGCGCGCGGATCCAGCGCGCCAGCGGGTAGAAAGCGCTTTCGATTCCAGAGATCTGCGGAGGCCCCATCACGCCGCGGCCAGACTTCGGAGCTATGGTTGGGAACACTTCTCGGAGGGTGGATGCCGGCGCAGCAGGTCGCGGGAGTTTCGGAAGCGCAAGATCGGCGCGTCGCGGTGGTCGGCGCTGGGCTCGCGGGCTGCGAGGCGGCCTGGCAGGCCGCGCGGCGCGGCCTCGAGGTCACCCTCTACGAGATGAAGCCGGTGCGCTTTTCTCCCGCCCATCAAAGCGAGGGGTTCGCCGAGCTGGTCTGCAGCAATTCGCTCCGCTCCAACAGCCAGCTGAACGCCGTCGGGCTGCTCAAGGAGGAGATGCGTCGGCTGGGGTCGCTCGTGATGGAAGCGGCCGACGAGTCCTCGATTCCCGCAGGACGCGCCCTCGCAGTCGATCGAGAGGCTTTTTCGCAGCGTATCACCGATACCGTTGCATCCCATCCGCGCATCGAGATCCGCCGCGAACTCGTCGAGCGCATTCCGAGCGAAGGGCGCACGATTCTCGCGACGGGCCCACTCACGGCCTGTGAACTCGCGAGCGATCTGCAACAGCTGCTGGGCGACGAGCATTTGTACTTCTACGACGCGCAGGCGCCGATCGTGTACGCCGATTCGATCGACTCCGAAGTCGTCTTCCGGGCATCGCGCTACGACGAAGGCGACGGCGACTACCTCAACATCCCGCTCTCCGAAGACGAGTACTTCGCCTTCGTCGGAGCTCTGCTGGGGGCCGAGACCGTGCCGCTGCACGCCTTCGAGGCCAAGCTCTATTTCGAGGGTTGTCTTCCGATCGAGGAGATGGCGCGCCGCGGCGAAAAGACGCTCGCGTTCGGTCCACTCAAGCCCGTCGGCCTGATCGATCCGAGAACCGGCAAAAGGCCCTACGCGGTCGTTCAACTGCGCCAGGAGGACAAGCGCGGGGCGCTCTACAACCTCGTCGGATGTCAGACGAAGCTCCGCATCGGAGAGCAGCAGCGCATCCTCCGCAGCCTGCCGGGATTGTCCGAGGCGGTTTTTGCGCGCTACGGGTCGGTTCATCGCAATACCTACGTCAACGCGCCCAAGCAGCTGCTGCCAAACCTCGAGGTTCGCCGCCGGCCGGGCCTGTATCTGGCCGGGCAGATGGCGGGTGTGGAGGGCTACGTCGAGTCGGCGGCGCTCGGTTTTCTGGCCGCGCTCAACGTCGTCTTCGCCTCGCGAGGGCGGACGCCGATCCAACCCGATCCCGCGACCGCCCACGGCGCGTTGATCCATCACCTCAGCGACGCGGATCCGCGGGACTTCCAGCCGATGAACGTCAACTTCGGCCTGTTTTCCCCGCTCGAGGGAGAGTCTCGTCGCCTGCGCCGGCGCGAGAAATCGGAGAAGTACGCCGCCCGGGCGCTCGCCGCGCTGGCCCCCTATCAACGCGCGATCGCGGAGTTGCTCGTATGAACTTTGCCGATGCGATTCGCGAGTACGGGATCCACCTGGATGTGGAGCGCAACGTCTCGCCGCATACACGGCGCGCCTATCTGTCCGACGTTCGCCAGTTCGCCGCGAGTCTGGATGCGGGCTGCGACCCGTCTGCGGTGACCGCAGCCGACGTGCGCGCGTTTCTCGCCGCGATTCACGCGGGGCGCCATCCCGCGACGCTCGGCCGCAAGCTCGCCTCACTGCGGTCGTTCTTCCGTTTCGTGCTGCGCGAAGGCGGCTGCGGGCTCGATCCGACGGCCGGCATCCCGGCGCCTCGACAACCCAAGCGGCTGCCAAACCCACTGCCGGTGGACGACTGTGCGACGCTGATCGAGTCGCCCGACGCCGGCGCTCGCGGCGAAAAACCGGACCGGGGGCGGCTGCGCGATCGCGCCCTGGTCGAGCTGCTCTACGGGGCGGGCTTGCGGGTCGGCGAAACCGCCGCGCTCGACGTGCGCGACCTCGATCTCCACCGCGGCGAGGTGCGCGTGATGGGCAAGGGCGGCAAAGAGCGGGTGGTGCCGCTGCCGGCCGCGGCGCGAGAGTCGCTCGGCGAATATCTCGACTCTCGGCGGGCCCCGGGCCTGCTCGCCGAACCGCTGTTTCCGTCACTTCGCCCGCGAGATGGCCGCCTGCGCCGCCTCGGCACGCGCGACATTCGCCGGATCCTCAAGGCGCGCGCGCGAGAGGTCGGCATCGCAGATCGGGTACACCCGCACCGGCTCCGGCACAGCTACGCGACCCATCTTCTCGATATGGGCGCGGACCTTCGCGAGATTCAGGAACTGCTCGGCCATGCGAGCCTGTCGACCACGGAGAAGTACACTGCCGTTTCGGCGGAGCGTCTGATCGAGGTCTACGACAAGGCGCATCCGAGGGCCGAATCGAAAACAGCTGGATCGAGCGGAAAGCGAGGCAGGCGATGAATCTCGGAGAGTCGATTCGTTCGACCACGGTGCTGGCGGTGGTGAGAGATGGAACGATTGCGATGGCGTCTGACGGACAGGTGACGGTCGGCGAAGCCGTGATCAAACAGAAGGCCCAAAAGACCCGAAAAGCCGCCAAGCACGATGTCCTGATCGGGTTTGCGGGCGGTGCCGCAGACGCGCTCGCACTCACCGAGCGATTGGAGTCCAAACTCGACGAGTACTCGGGAAATGTCAGGCGCGCGGCGGTCGAGCTGGCCAAGAGCTGGCGGACGGATCGGGCGCTGCGGCGGCTGGAGGCATTGCTGCTGATCGGCAACAGCGAGTGCGTGCTGGTCGTTTCGGGCAACGGGGACGTCATCGAACCCGACGACGGAATCGTGGCGGTGGGCTCGGGGGGCAATTTTGCCTTGGCGGCGGCGCGCGCGCTCGCGGATCACACCCAACTCAGCGGCGCGGAAATCGCCGAAGAGGCGCTTCGGCACGCGGCGCGAATCTGTATCTACACCAACGACAACATCGGTGTCGTGACACTGCCATGAGATTGCAGCCCTTTACACCCCGTGAAGTGGTTTCCGAACTCGATCGATACATCGTCGGGCAGAGGGAGGCCAAGCGCGCAGTCGCGATCGCATTGCGCAATCGCTGGCGGCGGCAGCAGGTGCCCGAGGATCTGCGCGACGAGATCGCCCCGAAGAACATCATCATGATCGGGCCCACGGGGGTCGGCAAGACGGAAGTGGCGCGACGCCTCGCCAAGCTGGCCCAGGCTCCGTTCATCAAGGTCGAGGCATCGAAGTTCACCGAGGTCGGCTACGTGGGGCGCGACGTCGAGTCGATCATCCGCGACCTCGTCGACACCGCGATGAGTCTGGTGCTCGAGGAGGAGAAGCAGGCGGTTCGGGCGAATGCCGAAGACGCCTCGGAGGAGCGCCTGCTCGACGCGCTGCTGCCCTCGCCACAGCTTCAGACCCAGCCGGAGGGCTTTGGCGTCGATCCCTCCAGCGGGCCGCCGCCGATCGAGCCGGCGGCCTCCGAAACCCGGGAGAAGCTCCGGGCGATGTTGCGCAGCGGAGACCTCGACGAGCGCGAGATCGAGATCGACCTCGAAGATACGTCCGGCGTGAGCCCGACGATGTCGATCTTCACGCCACAGGGTGTCGAGGAGATGGGCATGCAGTTCAAGGACATGCTCGGCGGCCTGCTGCCGCAGCGCTCGCACCGTCGGCGCATGAAGGTCGCCGCCGCTCGCGACGCACTCGTCGCCGAGGAGGCGACGCGCCTGGTGGACATGGAGCGCGTTCGCGAGATCGCCGTCGAGCGCGTGGAGCAGACCGCCATCGTCTTCATCGACGAGATCGACAAGGTGGCGGGTGGAGGGAGCGAGCGGGTCGGTGCGGACGTCTCTCGGGAGGGCGTCCAGCGCGACCTGCTCCCGATCGTGGAGGGCTCGACGGTTCAGACCAAGCACGGCCCGGTGAGCACGGATCACATTCTATTCGTCGCCGCCGGCGCTTTTCACGTCGCGAAGCCTTCGGATCTGATCCCCGAACTCCAGGGTCGGTTTCCGATCCGGGTCGAACTCTCCAGCCTCGGCCGCGACGACTTCGTCCGCATCCTGACCGAACCCCAGAACTCGCTGGTGCTGCAGTACACGGAGTTGCTCAAGACCGAAAACGTCGAACTCGAATTCAAGCCAGATGGGATCCACGCGATCGCAAACTATGCGGCACTCGTGAACGAGCGGGCGGACAACATCGGCGCGCGGCGGCTGCACACGATCATGGAGAAGCTGCTGGACGAGGTGAGTTTCGACGCGCCAGACCTCGGCGCGATTCGAATTACGATCGACGAGAAGTTCGTGCGCGATCGACTCGAAGATCTCGTTGAGGACGAAGACCTTTCGCGTTACATCTTGTGATGCCCAAGGCATCGGAATCGCCTGGAAGTCGAGAGGACCGAGATGGCCGAAGAGTCGAGCCGCGTACTCGTCGTTGACGACGAGCGCTTCTTTCGAGAGGCGATTTGCGATGCGCTGCGGGACGCGTCGATCGATTATTTCACCGCAGATCGGGAAGAGGGCGCCTTCGAGCTGGCCATGCGGCCCGAGGTGGGGGCCGTCATCCTCGACATCGGGGCGCCCGGAGCGGGCGGCCTCGATCTGTTGCGCAGGCTGATCGAAGAGCGACCCGGGCTGCGCGTGATCGTGCTGTCCGCGCAGGTGGATCACGACCGCGTACTCGAGGCCCTGCGGATCGGCGCCTGCGACTACCTCGCGAAGCCGCTCCACAACGAAGAACTCGTGCTCGCGGTTCGTCGAGCCCTGTTGGGTTCGGGAATTCAGGCGAGCTGGGAATCGCTCTGCTCGCGACTCGCCGCGCTCGAATCCCAGCTCGAGGAGCTCGAGAGCGAATCGGAAGCCGGCGAATCGGGATCTGCGCTCGCCGACCGGATGGCGCTCGCCGTGGCGGATGTGCTCGGTGTATCCAGGGCGTCGCTGATGCTTCTCGAGGACGATTCCGGGCTGCTCCGAGTCGCGGGTGCCACGGGTTGTGATGTCGAGCCGGCCGACATGGATCCCGTCGAGGTGGGGTCGGGCGTGGCGGGCCGGGTGCTCGAAGCTGGAAAGGCCCTCGCGGTGTCGGATATCGGCGAATACGAGGGCTTCGCCGATCGGGTCGTCGACGGTCGCTATCGATCGGGCGCGTTTGCGGTGGCTCCGCTCAAGGGGGATGGCAGGCCGATCGGCGTCCTGTGCGCGACGGAGCGCGGAGACGGGGGCGTTTTCGGTTCCGAGGATCTCAGCCTGTTGCAGATCATGGCGCTGCAGGTCGGCCCGCTGATCGCGCGCTGGCGCAACCGGGACAAGGCCCAATCGGCAGCGCGCGCGGATCGAGCCCAGGTCGAAGCGCAGATCGCGGCGGATCGGGCGCTGGAGGTCGGTCTTCCCGCGGCCGATGGCGGCGTCGCCGACGACGCGGAGTTGGCCCGCGCCATCTGCGACGTGCTCACCTCCGAGGTCGAGCCCGACCGGGTGATTCGCGGTTCGCTCGCGGTGGTTGCCAGCGGGGTTTCGGCCGCTCCGGTTTCGCTCTACCTGCTTCGATCGAACGGCCGCGAACTGGTACTCGAAAGTCAATGCGAGCGCGCCGGGCAGGCAGATCGAGAGAAATTGCCGGTCGACTCCGGGCTTACGGGCGTCGTGGTGCAATCCGGCCGGCTGGTGGCAACCGATGAGCCCGGCCAGGACCCCCGCTTCGATCCGGAGGTCGACACGCCAGAAGGCGGTGAGGCCACAGCGATGCTCTGCATCCCCATCTCGTTTCGCAACAAGACGATGGGGGTGATGCGCGCATTCCTGGAGCCCGGCGTTTCCGCCTCGGCGCGAACCGGCGAAATTCTCGCCGCGACGATGTCGGCAGCCGTCCGCAACGCGCTCCTGCACAGGGGGTTGCTCGACTGCGTGGACGAGATCGCAAAGGCGCGCAAGGAGAGTCGACCTCAGGGTTAGGAGCGTGACCCAAGACTGTCGCGTCGGCCGAGCGCCGCTGCATCACCGCTGGCTGCGTTGCTCTCAATCGCCCTAGCGCTGCTAGCTGGAGAAGTCTTCGACTTCTCTTTGCGTCGTCGCCAAGACCCTTTGGGTCTGGCTCATAGGGCTCGATCGAGCGCCTTGGCAGCAGCGCGCATCGACGCTCGGACCTTACGGCGACAGTCTTGGATCAAGCTCCTAGGAGGTCGAGGCGTCAAAGCACTCGGATTTTTCCGCCAAAGCGCCTATGATCGACCGCTTCCCATGAAGACCCTGATCGACAAGGCCGAGGTCCTGATCGAAGCGCTGCCCTACATGCGGCGCTACTACGACAAGACCATCGTGATCAAATACGGCGGCAGCGCGATGAGCGATCCCGAGCTGCGCGCGTCGTTCGCGATCGACGTGGTCCTGCTCAAGTACATCGGGCTGCGCCCGGTGATCGTGCACGGTGGCGGGCCGCAGATCGGCGAGACGCTGGTTCGGCTGGGCATCGAATCCAGTTTCGTCGATGGTCTTCGCGTCACCGATGATGCCACGATGGAAGTCGTCGAGATGGTGCTGGGCGGAAAGGTCAATCCCGAAATCGTCGCGCTGGTCGAGCAGGGTGGCGGGCGCGCGATCGGGCTCACCGGCGGTGATGGCGGAATGATTCAGGTCACGAGACGCCTTCACGAAGATCGCGATCTCGGCCGCGTCGGAGAGGTCGTGTCGGTCGACCCCGCGTCGATTGCAGCGGTCGCAGAGTCCGGCTTCGTGCCCGTGATCGCTCCGATCGGGGCGGATGCGGACGGAGTCACCCACAACGTGAATGCCGATGAGGCCGCGGGTGCGATCGCGCGCGCGCTGCACGCCGAGAAGCTCATCTTGTTGACGGACGTCGAAGGCGTGAAGGACGCGGAAGGGCGGGTCGTCAGCCGGCTCGGCGCGGAGGATGTGCGAAAGCTGATCGAGGTCGGGACGGTCCGCGACGGCATGATTCCGAAGGTCCGCTGCTGCATCGAAGCGTTGGAGGACGGAGTCTCCAGCGCGACGATTCTCGACGGTCGCGTACTACACGCGGTGCTCCTCGAAATCTTCACCGACGGCGGCGTCGGTACACTGATTACGCGCTGAAATGCCGAAGGATTTTCTCACACTCGCCGACTGGAGCGCCGAAGGGCTGCTCGCGTTGCTCGATCGCGCGCGAGAACTCAAGCAGCTTCGCCAGCGCTCGGAGGGGCACCAGACCCTGCCGGGCCGCGTGCTCGCGATGTTCTTCGAGAAACCGTCGCTGCGGACCCACGTCACCTTCGAAGCGGGCATGACGCAGCTGGGGGGGCACGCGATCCTGCTCAGGCCCGAGCAGATCGGGATCGGAACCCGAGAATCTCCGCAGGATGTCGCGAACAACCTCTCGTGTTGGGTCGACGGCATCGTCGCGCGAACCTTCAGCCACGCGTTGGTCGAGGAGCTCGCGCGGGTCGCGCGCATCCCGGTGATCAATGGGCTCACGGATCTGCTGCACCCCTGCCAGGTGATGGCGGATCTCCAGACCGTCGCCGAGAAGTGCGCGCTGAAGGATGCCGTCATCGCCTACCTGGGCGACGGCAACAACATGGCGAACTCGCTGATGCTCGGGGCGGCAGTGCTCGGACTCGAGCTGCGCCTCGCCACCCCCGCGAGTCACCGCCCCGCGCTCCGCGTGAGAAAGCGGGCCGAAGAGCTCGCTGCAAAGAGCGGAGCGAAGATCAGTTGGTCCGAAGACCCGGCCGAAGCCGTTCGCGGCGCGAATTTCGTCTACACCGATACCTGGGCGAGCATGGGACAAGAGGATGAGCGAGAAATCCGGAAAAAGATCTTCAGCGGCTACCAGCTGAACGCGGAACTTCTCGCGCACAGCGACGGCGCCTGGGCGATGCACTGCCTGCCCGCCCACCGCGGCGAAGAGATCACCGACGAAGTGCTCGACGGCGAGCGCAGCCTCGTGCTCGTACAGGCCGAAAATCGGCTGCACGCTCAAAAGGCAATCCTCGAGCGGCTGCTCGGCGCTCCGCGCTGATTCCGATCTCGCTGCGGCGGGGTCTTCAGCGCCTTCTGACGGCGCTCCATCGGCTCGCTCCCTCGACCATTTGCGGGCTTCTCACGCCGCGATCTCGGTTTCTTTTCCCCCGCGGGGGCCGAATCGATCGTGTGCGGCAGCCAGACCGCGCAGGTCGGCGTCCCCCCAAAGGGTTTTCGACGGGACGCTCAGCTTTTGACAGCTGCAGGCCGATGGAACCGGGTGCAGGGTTTCCTCTTGGGGCCCTGGGGGGGATCGATGCACTCGGTGGGTGATTCCGAGCAGAGGCGGGGCATTCCGCGGCTCGTTTCCAGCTTGGACCCAACCAAGCTGCAATTGAGTCCAGAGGAGGGGTTCTTGCTTTCGCGTATCGACGGTCAGACGTCGTGGACATTGTTGCGCCAGATCGCTGGCCTCGCGCCCGAAGCGGTGGATCGCTGCATCGAGCGCTGGTTGTCCGAGGGCGTCGTCGAGGTCGACGAGAGCAAATCCGCCGACGCGGAAGTTCCGTCTACCGTCGAGGGAGGCAAGGCCGATGCAAAGCCGGTCGACTACATGTCGGACCCGCGCATCGACACCGCGCTCGACATCGCGCCAGAACTGCAGGCACAGATTCTCGAATTCTCGGAATCCCTCGACAGATCGTATTTCGAGTTGCTCGACGTCCCCCGCGATGCCGACGCCAAGCAAATCAAGCGCGCCTACTTCTCGCTCTCGAAGGTCTATCACCCGGACCGCTATTTCCGCGCCAACCTCGGCGAGTACACGCTGCGCCTGGAGCAGATCTTCCGGAAGCTCGTCGAGGCCTACGAATTGCTCTCGGACCCCAACACGCGCGCGGAGATCGAGCGGACGATGGGCGCGATGCCCGAGCCCGAACCCGAACCGGCCGCCGCGGAGAGCGAGGCGGCTGCCGCACCGGAGCGCAAACTTCCGCCCCGCAAGCTCACCAAGCGCCAGACGCTCGAACGCCTGCGCCGGCACTTTCGGCTCCCCCCGCAGATCCTCGCCGAGCGAAAGCTCCGGGCGAGCCACTTCTACGACGCGGCGATGGTCGCGGCCAAGCGAGAGCGCTGGCACGAGGCGGCGCCGAGCCTGCGCCTCGCGATTGCGTTCGACCCCTGGAACGACGAGTACCGCAAGCGCTTTTCCGACATTCTCTCGCGCAACTACGAGCACCGGGCGATCAAGCTTCTCGACGATTCCGATGGTTCGGTCGATCCGAGCGACAAGCTCGAAGCGCTGCGGCTGCTGGAAGAGGTCTTGATCCACCGGCCGGCGGATCCCGAAGTGAACAATCGGGCGGCCCGGGTAGCCCTCGAGATCGACGAGTTGGAGCGCGCCATGGAGTACGCGGAGGCCGCTTGTGAGCTCTGCCCGGATTCTGCCGAAATGCGACTGACCCTCGCGCGGGTGCTTCGGAGAGACGGGCGGCGCGAGAAGGCGGGATCGGTTTTGAAAGAGGCCGCACGGCTCGATCCGGAAAATGAAGAGGTGCAGCGAGAGCTGCAGAAGCTGCGGCGTTAGAGCCGTTCAGCACACGGCGGAGGCATGTGATGGGACGAGTGATTGGTATCGATCTAGGCACGACAAATTCGTGTGTGGCCATGGTCGACCAGGGGAAGCCGATCGTGATACCCAACACGGGCGGCTACAAGACGACACCGTCGATGTTCGCAATTTCGCCGGACGGGAAGCGGCTGGTTGGGCACCTCAGCAAGCGCCAGGCGATCACGAACCCCGCCAATACGCTCTACGCCGCCAAGCGCCTGATCGGACGCCGATTCGACTCTCCCGAGGTGCAGAAGGCGATGAGTCTGTGCCCCTTCCACATCGTGCGGGGAGAAAACGATGACGCCCGGCTCGAGATCGCGGGCAAGGTGTTCACCTGCCCCGAGGTGATGGGCGTGATCGTGCGGGAAATGAAGCGGGTCGCCGAAGAATATCTCGGCGAGCCCGTCACCCAGGCCGTGATCACGGTTCCGGCCTACTTCAACGACTCTCAGCGACAATCCACCAAGGACGCCGGAAAGATCGCGGGCCTCGAGGTGTTGCGGATCATCAACGAGCCGACGGCGGCCGCGCTCGCGTACGGAGTTGGCGAGGAGCAAGAGGAAAAGATCGCCGTCTACGACCTCGGCGGCGGCACGTTCGACATTTCGATTCTCGAACTCGGGAGCGGCGTCGTAGAAGTGCTCGCGACCGCCGGAGATACTTTTCTCGGGGGAGAAGATTTCGATCGCCGCCTCGTCGCTCACGTGTTGAAGGAGTTTCACGAGACCGACGGGATCGATCTGAGCAACGATCTGATGGCCCTGCAGCGGCTGAAGGATGCCTGCGAAAAGGCGAAGTGCGATCTCTCTTCGCTGAGCGTCACCGAGATCAATCTGCCGTTCATCGCAAACGACGAGTCCGGTGCGCGCCACCTCAACATGGAGGTGACGCGGGAGACTCTCGAAGAGCTCGTTGGCGACATCGTGCACAGTACGATGGATGCGGTGCAGCAGTGCGTTACGGATGCAGGCCTCACGCCTGCCGACATCGATCAGGTCGTGCTCGTGGGTGGGCAGACCCGGATGCCGCTCGTGCAGCAGTGCGTCACCAATTTCTTCAAGAAGGCGCCGCACAAGGGTGTGAACGCCGACGAAGTCGTGGCGATGGGAGCCGCGATCCAGGCCGACATTCTCGCTTCGCACGATGACAGCCTCCTGCTGCTCGACGTGACTCCGCTCTCACTGGGAATCGGAACCTTCGACGGCCAGTTCGCTGCGCTGATTCCCCGCAACTCGACTGTGCCGACCCGGAAGTCCCACATGTTTACGACGACGCGAGACGATCAAACCGCGGTGAAGATTCGGGTTCTGCAGGGCGAGAGCACAATATCGGATGAGAACCACCTGCTCGGTGAATTCGTACTGACTGAAATTCCCAGGGCGAAGGCGGGCGAACCCGAAATCGAAGTGTCGTTCGAGATCGATTCGGACGGCATCGTGAACGTCTTCGCCCGCGACGTCGCGACGGAGCGCGAGCAGAGCATCACGGTCAATGCCGCCGGTACGCTGTCCGATGACGAAGTCGCGCAGATCATCAAAGAGAACGAAGAATATGAACTTCCCCAGTAGGTTCGTCGGAGTGGATTCGAGTCGGCGATTTGCAGTCGAACGGTTTTCGGTAAAGGGGCTTGATCGATGAGCAGCCGTTCTCTGCTCGATTACGTGGACGCGCCGGTTCTCGTCGGTGACCCCGATGGGCGGGTGGTCCACCTGAATCCGTCCTTCGAATCTCGCTTCCAGATCACGCTGGAGCAGGCCCGCGGCAAGGAACTCGCCACGCTCTTCGAAGGCGGTGCGCGCGAAGCGGTTCTGCGCGCAGTGGCGGACGTCTGCGGCGGTGCGGGACCGGTTCGCTTCCAGCTGCGCGCAGGGGATTGCGGCTATCGGGCGGTGGCCTCGCCGATTTCGGCGGAAGACGACCGCGTCGGCGTCGTGGTCTTGCTCACCACCGAACTCAGCAGCGATCGCCGCATGATCGAGTGCGCGAGGGACATCCAGGAGCCGCTCGAAGAGCTCACCCGATGCCTCGCCGAGTTTGCCGATCAGGTCGGGGGCCGGCGGGCCGAGCGCTACCGCCTGATGCTCGAGGATGTCGCCGGTGCGATCGAACTGCTGCGAAAGCGGGCCGACGAACTCCAGAGCCTGCTCTCGGGTACCTCCGCGATCAACCCCTGACTCCACCCCACCATCTTTACGTGGGAGCTCTGCGTAGGCTTCGGTAGACTGCCCGACCGGAGGCGCGAGCTCATGTCTGCAGGACGTCAAGTAAAGCGGGTCTGTCTGGCCTATAGCGGTGGTCTGGATACTTCTGTGATTCTCCACTGGCTGATTCACACCTACGGATGTGAAGTCGTCGCCTATACGGCCGACATCGGCCAGGAAGAGGAGCTCGCCGGGCTCCCCGAGAAGGCCAAGGAGACGGGCGCAGTCGACTGCGTGATCCGCGATGTGCGCGAAGAGTTCGCGCGAGACTTCGTGTTCCCGGCGATTCGCGGCGGGGCGATCTACGAGGGCACCTACCTGCTCGGGACCGCTCTCGCGCGGCCGCTGATTGCGAAGCACCAGGCCGAGGTCGCTCGCGAAACGGGCTGCGATGCGGTTGCACACGGAGCGACCGGCAAGGGCAACGACCAGGTTCGCTTCGAGCTGACCTTCCGCGCTCTCTCGCCGGAACTGCACATCATCGCGCCGTGGCGCGAGTGGGACATCCGATCGCGATCCGACTGCTTCGCGTACTGCGAGAAATACGGAATCCCGGTGACGGCGACCCTCGAAAAGCCCTACTCGATCGATCGCAACATGATGCACGTCTCGTACGAGGGCGGGGTGCTCGAAGATCCCTGGCGCGCGCCCGACGAGTCGATGTTCCTCACGACGAAATCCCCCGAGAAGGCGCCGGATGTGCCTTCCGAGATCACCATTGGGTTCGAACGCGGAACGCCCGTGTCGATCGACGGAGAGGCCCTCTCGCCCGCCCAGTTGTTGCACCGGCTGAACGCGCTCGCGGGAGAGCACGGAGTGGGTCGGGTCGACATGGTCGAAAACCGCTTCGTGGGCCTCAAATCTCGCGGGGTCTACGAGACGCCCGGCGGTACCGTGCTGCACTGCGCGCATCGCGCGGTCGAATCGATCACTCTGGACCGCGAAGTGATGCACGAGCGCGATCGCCTCTCACCCCGGTACGCCGAGCTGATCTACAACGGATTCTGGTACTCGCCGGAGATGGATGTCGTGCGAGCCCTGATGGAGGCCTCCCAGGCGAACGTGACCGGCGAAGCCCGCGTCTCGCTCTACAAGGGCAGTGTCCGGGTCACCGGAAGGCGATCCCCCGTGTCTCTCTACAACGTGGCGCAATCCTCCTTCGAAGACGCCGGCCCCGAAGACACCTACGATCAAGCCGACGCGAGCGGCTTCATCCGCCTGCAGGGAGTTCGCCTCCCCAGGCGCTAGCAGCGCACCACAGCTTGCGTCGCGGCGGGAAGGTTGGTTACAGCGTCGATCGCAGAGGAGTGGTCTTGCGGGGCGGCGACGCGGGGCGGCGCGAGAAGTCGGCATTGTCGACGGTGGAGTCGGATCGGGTCTTTTCGCCTACGGCAAGCTCCCTCCTCAAGCGCGCAACTTCAGTCGCCGATGAAACGGGCGTAGGAGGGTGGAATGAGCGCTGGGCCCGACGCGCGCGCTCGCGTCGTCGTCGTCGATGACGATCGCCTGATTCGCGAGCTGGTGAGCGACGCGATTGGCGACCGCGCCCGCGTCGAGTGCTGCGACTCGTCGGAGTCGGCCCTCGACGCGCTGCACCGCGAACCCGCGGACCTGATCGTCTCGGATATCACCATGCCGGGCCTTTCCGGCCTCGAGCTGCTCGAAGAAGTTCGGCGCATCTATCCCGCGACCGACTTCCTGCTGTTGACGGGCCACGCGACGGTCGAGAGTGCGGTCAGCGCACTGCGCATGGGCGCTGCCGATTATCTCGCCAAGCCGGTCAACCGCGACGAACTCGTGCTGGTGGTGGAGCGCATCCTCGAGCAGCGCCGTCTGCTCGCCGAAAACGAAAAGCTGCGCGAAAACCTGATCACCGTGGAGTCCTGCCGAAACCTGATTCGCTGCCTCGAACCCGCCGAGGTCTACACGAACGCGCTCGATCTGCTGCTGCAGCATCTCCCGCGCCAGCGCGGATTGGCTCTCTTCCACCGCAGTTCGATCCCGACCGACGGCATCGCTTTTCGGGGCTTTTCGGAACTGGAGACGCGGGCACTTCGGGACGTTCTGGTCGGTGAGAAGCCGATCGACATCGACGCGATCGAGCGGATCGAAGTTCTCGCCGAGGGGCCCCTTCACAATACGCTGCGCGAAATCGGAATCGAATGTGAAAAGGTCGCTGCGGTTCCGATGCGCGGAAGCGAAAAGGAGCTCGGCGTCTTGTGGTTGTTCGAGGACGGTCGACCCTTCGGAACCGGCGAACTCGATCGCGCAAAGCTGATCGCCGGACACGCCGAGCTCGCCCTTCGCAACGCCGAGCGATACAACGAGGCAAAGGACCGGGCGTTCATCGACGATGTGACGGAGGTCTACAACGCGCGCTACCTGCTGCAGGCGACCGATCGCGAAATTCACCGCGCCGATCGCTACGGCAATCCGTTGACGGTCTTGTTTCTCGATCTAGACCGATTCAAGCTGGTGAACGATCAATACGGGCATCTCGTGGGTTCGCGCGCGCTTCGCAGGCTGAGCGAAGTGCTGCTGGCCTGCATTCGCCAGGTGGACACGCTCGCGCGTTACGGCGGCGATGAATTCACGATCCTGCTGCCGGATACGCCGCACGATGTCGCACTCGACATCGCCGAACGGATTCGCAAGCTGGTCGAGGACACGCTGTTCGAAGCGGGGCGGGACACGCCGTTTCGCTTGAGCATCAGCATCGGTGTCGGAACCTTCCCGCAACACGGCCGCGACCGGACCCGCTTGCTCGACGTCGCCGACAAGGCGATGTACCGGGCCAAATCGCTCGGGCGAAATTGCGTCTGCTCTGCGGCGGATCTCTGAGCCCCAAATCGGCTTCCGGCTGCGGCGCATTGACAATTCAGTCCCCACTCTGCTAACCAAGTTCCCGTTTTTACTCGACTTTTCTACTGAAATCAGAGCCTCGAGGAGTGTGGTGACGCGAGCGAGTTCCGAACTCGATCAGATGGGAAGCCTGCGTCGCAGCCACACCTGTGGCTCGGTGGGCAGCGGCGACGTGGGCAGCGAAGTCGTCGTCGTGGGCTGGGTGCAGCGCCGGCGCGACCACGGCGGCGTGATCTTCATCGATCTGCGCGACCACACGGGCCTCGTTCAGGTCGTTTTTCGACCCGAAGAATCGGCCGAGAGCCACGAGCGGGCCGGAGAGATCCGCTCGGAGTACGTGATCCTCGCGCGCGGGAGCGTCCAGCGGCGGACTCCGGAGACCGTGAACCCCAAGATGGCCACGGGCGAGATCGAGGTGGTGGCCCAGGAGGTGCGCCTGCTCAATCGCGCGACCCCGCCGCCCTTTCCGCTCGAGGACGATCCCGGCGTCGATGAGTCGACCCGGCTGCGGTATCGGATCCACGATCTCCGCAGGGCTCCGCTGCAGCGAAACCTGCGCATCCGCCACGCGCTCTACCAGGCCGCCCGCCGGATTCTCTGCGGTCGGGATTTTCTCGAGATCGAGACGCCGATGCTCTCGAAGTCGACCCCCGAAGGGGCCCGCGACTTCCTGGTGCCCAGCCGGCTCCAGCCCGGCGAGTTCTACGCCCTGCCGCAATCCCCGCAGCTGATGAAGCAGCTGCTGATGGTGGGCGGCCTCGACCGCTACTTCCAGATCGTGCGCTGCTTCCGGGACGAGGACCAGCGCGCGGACCGCCAGCTCGAATTCACCCAGATCGATCTCGAGATGGCCTTCGTGGGCGTCGAAGACGTGCTCGACGTGCTCGAAGAAGTGACCGCGGGCGTTTTCGAGCAGGTGATCGGAGTCGAGATCCAGCGGCCGTTCGCGCGGCTCTCCTACGCGGATGCCATGGCGCGTTTCGGATCCGATCGTCCCGACACGCGGATTCAGCTCGAACTCGTCGACCTGAGCGAAGCCTTCCGCGAGAGCGGTTTCCGGGCGTTCCGCGCCGCGGTCGACGCCGGCGGCATCGTGAAGTGCCTGCCGATCCACGACGCCCAGGAATTGGGGCGCGGCGCGGTGGACCGGCTCGAGAAGTTCGTGAAGAAGGAACTCGGCGCGAAGGGCCTCGCGTGGATTCGGGTGGGAGAGGACGGTTCCTGGCAGTCTCCGATCGTGAAGTTCTTTTCCGACGAGGAACGCGCGGCGATCACGCAGAAGACCGGCGCTCGCCCGGGATCGCTGCTCTTCTTCCAGGCCGACGAGGCGGAACGCGCCAACGGGGTGTTGTCCCGACTCCGCACGGACCTCGGGCGCGAACTCGGGCGGGTGGACGATCGACCCTGGGACGTGCTGTTCGTCGTCGACTTTCCGGTCTTTCAGAGAGACGAGGACGGCGAGCTCACCTACGTCCATCAACCCTTCGTCGCGCCGGTCGAAGAGGACATCCCGCTGCTCGCGACAGAACCCGAGAAGGTGCGCGGGACGCACTACGACGTCGTCGTCAACGGCGTCGAACTCGGCTCGGGCAGTCTGCGCAACCATCGGTCGGACGTCCAGCGGCGCATTCTCGAGATCATGGGCTATTCGAAAGAGGCGGCCGAAGCGCGCTTCGGCTTTCTCTTCAACGCCCTCGATTCGGGCGCGCCCCCTCACGGTGGCTTCGCATTTGGGCTCGATCGTTGGGTCATGGTGCTGGCCGACGGCGACAATCTGCGCGACGTGATCGCGTTTCCGAAGACGCAACGCGGTCAGGACCTGCTGATGGATGCACCGACGGTGGTCGAACCCAAACAACTCGAGGAACTCCAGCTCCGCCTGGCTCCGTCGCCGAAGCGAGGCGGATGAAATCAACCCCCCAGCGTCGCTCCCGTCGCAGTACAGGACGGTGAGTTCGACAAGGATTGCTCAATACACCCCTCATGATGAAATACACGCATCTGAAAAAGCCCACTCACGGAACCAGGATCATACGGGACGCAGACGGCGTCCTGAGTGTTCCCAACAACCCCATCGTCCCGTTCATCGAAGGCGACGGAATCGGGCCCGACATCTGGGCCGCGTCGGCGCGGGTCTTCGACGCCGCGGTCGCAAAAGCCTATGGCGGCGAGCGCGAGATCGCCTGGTACGAGATCTACGCGGGTGAGAAGGCCAACCAGGTCTACGGACCGGACACCTGGCTTCCCGAGGACACCACCAACGCGATCCTCGACTACAGCCTCGCGATCAAGGGGCCGCTGACGACGCCCGTCGGCGGGGGCATTCGATCGATCAATGTTCGCCTGCGCCAGATTCTCGATCTCTACGCCTGCGTGCGCCCGGTGCGCTGGTACGAGGGCGTTCCGTCCCCGGTGAAGGACCCCGGCGGTCTCGACGTCGTGATCTTTCGCGAGAACACCGAGGACGTCTACTCCGGCATCGAGTTCGAGCAGGGGACGCCCGAAGCCCGCAAGGTGATCGACTTCTTCGATCGCGAAATGGGCCAGTCGATTCGCGAAGACTCGGGCATCGGCGTCAAGCCGATCAGCGTCTCGGGCACAGAACGCCTGGTCCGCCGCGCGATCCAATACGCGCTCGACAACGGTCGCGAGAGCGTCACGTTGGTCCACAAGGGCAACATCATGAAGTTCACCGAGGGCGCCTTCCGCGATTGGGGCTACGCGTTGGCGAAGCGGGAGTTTCGCGATCAGATCGTCACGGAAGAGGAACTCTGGGACGATTTCGAAGGGAAGCTGCCGGTGGGCAAGGTCTTGATCAAGGACCGGATTGCCGACGCGATGTTCCAGCAACTGATCTTGCGGCCGGATGAATACCAGGTGATCGCAGCGCCGAACCTGAATGGCGACTACATCTCTGACGCCTGTGCGGCACAGGTCGGCGGGCTCGGGATCGCACCGGGCGCGAACATCGGCGATCGCGCGGCACTCTTCGAAGCGACCCACGGAACGGCGCCCAAATACGCGGGTCAGGACAAGGTCAACCCCGGTTCCGTGTTGCTGTCAGGTGTGATGATGCTCGAGTATATGGGCTGGAAAGAAGCGGGCGAGCTGATCGAGCGCGCCATCGAATCGGCAATCAAGCAAAAGCGCGTGACCTACGACTTCGAGCGTCAGATGCAGGGAGCCACCCTGGTCTCGTGTAGCGGCTTTGGCGACGTGTTGATCGAAAACATCAAGAAATTCTAGAAATCCGGCCCTGTCGGTCGGAACCAAACCAACGGAGAACTCTCTATGCGTAACAAGATTGCTTTAATCGGTGGCGGGAATATCGGCGGTGTACTCGCCGAGCAGATCGCATACCGCGAACTCGGTGATGTCGTGATCTTCGACGTCGTCGAGGGGCTTCCCCAGGGCAAAGCCCTCGACATGGCCGAAGGCGCTCCGATCATGGGATCGGATGCGAAGATCAGCGGCACCAACAGCTACGAAGACATCGCCGGCGCCGATTTGGTGATCATCACGGCGGGTCTGGCCCGCAAGCCGGGCATGTCTCGCGACGATCTGCTGAACACGAATCTCAAGATCATGAAGCAGGTCGCTGAGGGAGTTCGGGATCACGCGCCCGATGCCTATGTGATCGTGGTTTCCAACCCGCTCGACGCAATGGTCTACACCTTCAAGGAGATCTCCGGTTTTCCCAAGAACCGCGTGGTCGGAATGGCCGGCGTGCTCGACTCGACGCGCTTCCGAAGTTTCGTCGCATGGGAGCTCGACGTTTCCGTCGAAGACGTGACGGCTCTGGTGCTCGGCGGACACGGCGACACCATGGTGCCGCTCGTGGGTTACTGCACGGTTGCGGGGATCCCCGTGGATCGCCTGTTGCCGGCCGAGACGATCAAGGCGATCGTCAAGCGCACCAAGGGCGCGGGCGGCGAGGTCGTCGGTCTGCTCAAGACCGGCTCGGCGTTCGTATCTCCCGCCATCGCGGCGATCGAGATGGCCGAGTCGATCCTGCTGGACAAGAAGCGCGTACTCGCTTGCGCCTGTCTCTGTGAGGGCGAGTACGGGGTCGACGGGCTGTACGTGGGCGTACCCTGCGTGCTCGGTGCCGGTGGTGTCGAGAAGATCATCGAAGCGGAGCTCAACGCCGAGGAGCAGAAGATGTTCGAAGACTCGGTGGAGCACGTGCGAACGCTCGTCGAGCAGATCAAACTGTGAACGTTCACGAATACCAGGCCAAGGCGTTGTTGCGCGAGTACGGCGTGCCCGTTCCGGCGGGCGCGCTGGCGACGACGCCCGCCGAGGCCGAGGACGCCGCCCGCAGTCTGGCGGGCGGCGTCGTCGTCGTGAAGGCGCAGGTCCACGCGGGTGGGCGCGGCAAGGCCGGCGGCATCAAGCTCGCCAAGTCGGCCAAAGAGGCCAAGCACGTCGCGAGCGAGATCCTCGGCATGACCTTGCGCTCGCATCAGACCGGCCCCGAGGGCAAGGTCGTTCGCAAGGTCTATGTCGAGGCCGGCTCCGAGATCGAGTCGGAACTCTACCTGGCGGTGGTGCTGGATCGATCCGCCGAGAAGCTTGCGATCATCGCGTCCACCGAGGGCGGGATGGAGATCGAAGAGGTCGCCGAGCGAAGCCCAGAGAAGATACTCACGGTTACCGTCGATCCCAATGTCGGGCTCGCCGCCTACCAGGTGCGCCAGATCGGGTTCAGCCTCGGATTCGAGATGGACCGGATCGCGAAGCTCGAGCCCTTTCTACAGGCGCTGGTGCGGCTCTTCGTCGAGAAGGACGCTTCGCTGGTCGAGATCAACCCGCTCGTCGTCACGAAGAGCGGCGATCTGGTCGCGCTCGACGCCAAGCTCAACTTCGACGACAACGCGCTGTATCGCCACCCGGAAGTCGCGGAACTTCGCGACCCCGACGAAGAGGATCCGCGCGAGCGCGAGGCCAGGGAGATCGATCTCGCCTACGTCGGCCTCGATGGCAACATCGGATGCATGGTCAACGGAGCGGGCCTCGCGATGGCGACGCTGGACGTGATCAGCGTCTGCGGCGGAAGCCCGGCCAACTTTCTCGATGCCGGGGGCGGAGCCGACAAGGACAAGGTGAGAGACGCGTTCAAGTTGATCCTGCTGGATCCCAAGGTCAAGGCGATCCTGGTCAACATCTTCGGCGGGATCGTGCGCTGCGATTTGATCGCCGAGGGTGTCGTCGCCGCCGCGAGCGAACTCGGCCTCGAGGTGCCGCTGGTCGTGCGATTGCAGGGCAACAGCGCCGCCGAGGGGCGCGCGATTCTCGCCGGTTCCGGCTTGAACATCACACCCGTCGAGACCTTGCGAGAGGCGGGAGAGGCGGCCGTGGCGGCGGCCCGCGTGGCGGGGAAATAGCGTGTCGATTCTGTGTGACAAATCAACCAAGCTGCTCGTGCAGGGTCTCGGCCGCATGGGTCGGTTTCACGCAAAACTCTCGATCGAATACGGAACGCCGGTCGTCGGGGGCGTTGCGCCCGGCAAGGGCGGGCAGGTGATCGACGGGATTCCGGTCTTCGATACGGTTCGCGAAGCGGTCGCCGATACCGGGGCCAACGCGTCGGTGATCTTCGTGCCGCCGCCCGGCGCGGCGGACGCCGTGCTCGAAGCCGCGGATGCCGGGATCGGGCTCGCGGCCTGCATCACCGAGGGCATCCCCGCAC
Source organism: Deltaproteobacteria bacterium (assembly GCA_019313245.1). Taxonomy (GTDB): domain Bacteria; phylum Myxococcota_A; class UBA9160; order UBA9160; family SMWR01; genus JACZVU01. The sequence continues at coordinate 2,186 of JAFDBP010000191.1, read as the reverse complement.
TCGACATGCTGCGCGCCAAGCGCGCGCTCGCGGGCTCCCCGATGCGGTTGATCGGTCCGAACTGCCCCGGGGTGGTCACACCCGAGCAGTGCCGGATTGGAATCATGCCCGCGGAGATCACGCAGCCGGGCCCGGTCGGGGTGGTTTCGCGCTCGGGCACGCTCACCTACGAGGCGGTGGACCAACTCTCGCGGCTCGGCATCGGCCAGACGACCTGTCTCGGGATCGGCGGCGACCCGATCGTCGGAACGACCTTCATCGACGCGCTCGCCCTGTTCGAGCAGGACCCCGAGACCAAGGCGGTCGTGATGATCGGCGAGATCGGTGGTTCCGCCGAAGAAGAGGCCGCCGAGTTCATCCAGGGGCAGATGAAGAAACCCGTCGTGGCCTTCATCGCCGGGCAGAACGCGCCGCCCGGCAAGCGCATGGGTCACGCGGGCGCGATCATCGCGGGCGGCAAGGGGCGGGCCAGCGACAAGATGGCCGCGTTGGAGGCCGCCGGGGTGGTGGTCTCGCGCTCGCCCGCTGAGATCGGATCTGCGCTCGCGGAGCGCGTTCCGGGTCTGAAACCGTAGTCTTCGCGGAAGAGGCTGCCAAAGACCCATTTTTTGACAGGCGATTGGCTTCGGACTCCCGACTCGGGCATCCTGGGGCAAAATGCCACTCGGGAGATTGTGCTGTGCGCGGGCTCGTACACGAATTGACGCTCCTCCAGGAGCGAGACGGCTGGTTGAGCGAGCCCGAACTCAGCGCGCTCGCCAAGCGCCTGAACGTGCCGCTGCACCGGCTCGAGAGTCTCTCGACCTTCTACACGCACTTTCGGCGCACCCCTCCGAAGCGCGTCGAGGTGTCGGTTTGCCGCGACCTCTCGTGTGCGATGGCCGGCGGCGGCGCAGCGGCCGAGCGGTTGCGGGCCGCTCTGGCGGGGCGCGACGACGTGGAGGTCTGCGAAGTTTCGTGCATCGGTCGCTGTGACCGCGCGCCCGTGGGGTTCGTCGGCCACGACGTCGTTTCGATGGCCGAGCCGGATCAGGTCGTGGCGATCGTCGACGGGCGCGAGGTCGCTTCCGAAGTTCGCGACAGGCCGGACTGGGGCGAGGCCGAGGTCTATCGAGACCCCGCCGAACACCACGGGGCGCTGCGCGCGGCTCTCACCAGCGATCGGCCACGTCTCTCCGAAACGCTCGTCACTTCGGGTCTGCGGGGCATGGGCGGCGCCGGGTTTCCCACGGGAAGAAAGTGGACCCTGGTGGCGAAGGAGCCCGCGACACCCAAGTATGTCATCTGCAATGCGGACGAAAGTGAACCCGGAACCTTCAAGGATCGAGAGGTGCTCCGGGATCTCTCCCATCTCGTGATCGAGGGGATGACGATCGCGGGCTACTGCATCGGCGCCGAGCGCGGCTGGGTTTTCATCCGGCACGAATACGGACCCGAGCGCGAGGCGGTGCAGGCTGCGATCGATGCCGCCTACGCGGCGGGCGCGCTCGGACAGAACATCTTCGGCAGCGGCTTCAACTTCGAGTTGGAGGTCTTCGTTTCGCCCGGGGGCTACATCCTCGGCGAAGAGACCGCGCTGCTCGAGTGCATGGAGGATCGGCGCGGGGAGCCGCGCAACAAGCCGCCGTTTCCGGGGGTCGAGGGGCTCTGGAACAAGCCCACCCTGTTCAACAACGTCGAAACCTTCGCGCACCTCACGGGCATTCTGCGCCACGGCGTCGAGTGGTGGCGCTCACTCGGGCTCGGGGATCACGCCGGGCACAAATTCATCAGTGTCAGTGGCGATGTGGAGCGACCCGGAGTGGTGCTGATCCCGATGGGGACGACCGTCGGCGAGCTGCTCGAGCGCTGCGGGGGCATGCGCGACGGGCAGAAGTTGATCGCGTTTGCACCCGGTGGCGCGTCGAGCAATTTCCTGCCGCCGGACCGGCTCGACGTGGCGATCGACTTCGGCACCCTCGAGGCCGTCGGCTCGATGCTCGGCTCGGGTGCGGTCGTGTTCGTCGGAGAGTCGAGTGATCTGCTCGAGGCGGGGCGCAGTGTGACCCGCTTCTTCCGCAACGAATCCTGCGGCAAGTGCGTGCCGTGTCGGGTCGGCACCGAAAAGGCCGTGAAGATGTTGGAGCGCATGGACCAGGTGCCTGACGACCTGCACCAGGAGCTCCGGAAACTTCACGCGACGCTCG
>JAFDBP010000190.1 GCA_019313245.1 Deltaproteobacteria bacterium | reverse complement strand
CCAAGAGCGCGCAGCCCTGCAAGAGCTCTGCGACCAGGCCCTCCGTACCGCGATCGACCTTCTGCAACCCAAGCACGTCGTTGGTATCGGCGCGTGGGCAACCAAGCGCGCGCGCGCCGCACTCGCAGGCGACTCCTCCGTCGCCATCGGGACCGTGTTGCACCCGAGCCCGGCCAGTCCCAAGGCAAACCGGGGCTGGGCGCAGCAAGCGGAGCACGACCTCCGTGCGCTTGGCATCAAGTTCTAGGCGCGCAAGCGGCGGGCATGCGCTATGCTCCGCTCGGGGCTCGAACGGATGTTGAACAGAGTGCTCTACGTTGCGGCGATCGCCGCGTTCGGCTGGGGATGCGGACACGAGTCTGCCGCGACCCAGCAGATTCGGAGTGCCGCCTCGGTCGATCTCGAGTGCGACGCATCGATGATTGAGTTCATCGATGACTCGCCGATGCAAAAGCGGGTCACGGGCTGCGGTCGTACGCTCACGTACATGTACCAATGTAACGCGGAGGCGGGGGGCGGCAGCAGCTGCCGATGGAAGCCGGTCCGCGACGACAGCAACAAGCTCTAGCCGCCGTCGAGCTCCACTGCCTGAACTTGCGTGCGGAGCTCCTCGATGTCCGGATTGCTGGGATCGAATCCTTCAGCCGCATCCAGCGCAGCCCGTGCTGCGGCGACATCGCCCGTCTCGAGGGCGGCCCGCGCGCGTGCCAGCTCATCCTTCGCGGCTTCCTCCCGTTCATGCGGTGAGAGGTCGCTATCTCCTGCGTCGAGGCCCGCGCCAGCGTCCGCCCCAATGGCGATGCCCGTATCAATGCCCGCGCCAGCCTTCCGCCTATCGCACTGTTCCATGGCCGCCCATAGCGCGCCGAAGATCGCCAGCGTGACGACCATCACGAATGGCAGGCTCGTTCGCTTGCGAGCAGCCTTGCGCGGCCTGCGACCGTCGTACGCCTGTCGGAGCGCGGCGACGAACGTTCGCGCGCTCGCATAGCGGCTCCCGGGGTTCTTCTCGAGCGCCCGCAAGATCGCCGCGTCGACCGCCGTGGGGATGGACGCGCCCCGATTCGCTTCGCTCGGCGGCACGGGGCTCCTGTCCATCACCGCATGGGCCACGGCCATCGCCTCGGTGCCGGGGAAGGCGCGCTCACCACTTGCGGCCTCGTACATGACTGCGCCGAATGAGAACAGGTCGCTCTGCTCGCTGTATTCGCCTTTTCGCAGTGTTTCGGGGGCCGAGTAACAGGGCGTTCCGAGGAACTGACCTTCTTTGGTGAGGTCCGCGTTGGGAACCCGGGCGATCCCGAAATCGGCCAGCTTCACTTGGCCATTGCCGGTGATCAACAGGTTTTCGGGCTTCAGGTCCCGGTGAATCACGCCCGCGACATGTGCAGTCGCGAGCGCATCGCCGACCTGCCGGGCCACTTCGAGCAAGCGCTCCCGCGGAAGCGGACCCTGCTTCTTCAGCTCCTCTTTGAGCGTGTGGCCCTCGACGTACTCGAAAACGAGGTACGGACCGACTTCTGGATCGTTCCCGACATCGAATATCTGAACGATGTTGGGATGATGCAGGCGAGCTGCTGCCTTCGCCTCGTTCTGAAAGCGGCTCAGAAACACCGCCTTGGTGTCTGCGTCCAACGCGAGATCGCGAAGGGTCTTCACGGCCACCGGCCGATCGAGGTCGGCGTCATGGGCGAGATAGACGTTGCCCATCGATCCCGCGCCGAGAAGACGCTCGACCCGGTAGCGGCCGATCTGTGTTGGCAAGTCTGCCATGGGCGCGATCTAGTGCATCGCGGAGCGCGGGGCTAGAGACGGTGCAGCTTGAGGGTGTTGGTACGGCCCGAGGTCGGCCATCCGACGACCATGGCGAACGCCTCTCCAGTCTTGCACAGCTGCTCGCGCACCAGGAGCGACGTCGCGATGCGCAGCGTTTCGTCCAAGGACTCGGGGGGCACTTCCAGGCGTGGAATCACCCCCCATTCGAGCGCGAGGCGCCGCGCCACTCGTACGTCGCTGGTGATCGCCAGGATCGGCGCCTTCGGCCGGTGCTCCGCTAGCAAGCCCGCCGATCGCCCATCCTGCGTGAACACGACCACCGCCTTCAGTGGAAGGTGGGTGGTCAACACGGCTGCCGCGCGTGCTGCCGCGTTGGAGAACGGCCAATCCTCGTCGCCCACGTTTTGCAGCTCGCCGAACTCGCGCGCGAGATCTTCGAGGTAGTCCGACTCCACTTCGCGAATGATGGCGTCCATCATCGCGAGCGCCTGTGTGGGATACCGACCCGCAGCCGTCTCGCCGCTCAGCATGACCGCGTCGGTGCCATCCATGACGGCGTTGGCCACGTCGGCCGCCTCGGCGCGCGTGGGGCGGGGGTTGCGGATCATCGAGTCCAGCATCTGAGTCGCGGTGATGACGACTTTGCCCCGCGCATTGGTCTCTCGAATGATCCGCTTCTGCACGAGAGGGACTTTCTCGGCGCCGAGCTCGACTCCGAGGTCGCCGCGGGCAATCATGATTCCATCGGCCGCGTCCAGGATCTCGGACAGTGCCGCGACCGCCTCGGGTCGCTCGATCTTCGCGATCACGGGCCCGTCGCCCGCGAGAGTCTTGGCTTCCCGCACGTCATCGGCTGACCGCACGAACGACAACGCGATGTAGTCCGCGGCGGGCTCGGATACGGCAACGGGTAGGTCCCGCCGGTCTTTGTCCGTGAGAGCGGCACCCCGGATCGACACGCCGGGCAGATTGAGCCCCTTGTGGTCGGAAAGAGGGCCGCCATCCTCGACAATCGT
>JAFDBP010000189.1 GCA_019313245.1 Deltaproteobacteria bacterium | reverse complement strand
CGCCGGCGTGTTGCGTCGAAGCACCGGGATGGCTCTGGCATAGTCCCAGGTGGTCATGCACACATCACTCAACGAGGTGCCCATCGACTCGTCGGATCCAGCCCACTCGATCCGGGCATTGCGCTCTCTGCCGGCGGGCTTCCGTCGCGCGCTGGCTGGACTCGCGTTCTCGAACGGGCTGCCCGCAGCGATCGGGGCCAGCGTCTGCCTCGCGAGCAGCCGCGCCCTCGAGGCAGAGCCCGCCGGACGATTTGCGCTGGTGGCCGCATGCGGAGCCTTCGTCGTGTACGGCCTCGACCGGCTGCGCGATACCGAGCGAGATCGAACGACCTCTCCGCTGCGAACCGAGTTCGTGCTGCGCCACCGCTTGCCGCTGTCGGTCTCACTCGCCCTCGCGGCGCTGATACTGGTCGCCGCGCTGTGCCTCATCCCGCGCGAGGCCGCCGTGCTCTGCGTCGCGGTCGGCGGGATCGGCCTGCTCCATCGGCGCCTCAAGGGCTGGGCCGCTCTGAAGGCGCTCTACGTCTCGGCGGCCTGGGTCGCGATCTGCGCTGGCCTACCCGGCATCGTGGTCGGATTCGATGCCCGCGTCGGCTGGCTCGCGGGCGTGCTCGCTCTCGCGTTCGGCGCGAACCTGATCGCGTCCAATGTCGGGGACGACGAATCTCGATGGCTGCGAGAGCGACCCGAATCCGCGTTGCGCGTGGCCCGCGCGATGGCCGTGCTCGGCGTGGGCGTGGCGCTCTCGTCCCCACCCGAGCTGCGCGCCCTCGCCTGGATTCCCCTGGCCGAGACGCTGGCGCTGCTCCGCTTTCGCCAGAGCGAGCACTACGGCGAGCTCGCCGTCGACGGCGCGCTGCTGGTGGGCGCCCTGACGGCGCTCATCCACCAGAGCCTGGTCTGACCCTCGAAGGCGCATCGCACGCAGCGTTCAAGGCTGCGCGCCCCGCCTCCGCAAACCGACCCCCTGCCCCCGCAACCATGCCGCTGAACCGCACCCCTGCCCCGGCCCCGACGCCATGCGCATGAACACAAAACGCCCGAACACAAAAAAAGACGCGGATCCGCCAGGCGGATACGCGTCTTTATATCGAGAGTTGGTGGAGCCGAGCGGGATCGAACCGCCGACCTTCGCGTTGCGAACGCGACGCTCTCCCAGCTGAGCTACGGCCCCATGAAACGGTCATCTGAGCGCTTGCCGAGAAGGAATCGAGAGATGCCAGACGTCGGGATCGGACCCCGCCTCGGCGAGCGCGTGATTTCGAACCGCGGACCTTAGGGTCGGACTTCGAGCGAGTCAATGGCCGCCCTCGGCGACCCGCTGGTCGTGCCTCACCCCTCGGGAAGTTCGAGTCCCCGGAGCCGCGACGCTACTCGCCCCGCGCCTGCTTCCCCAGCGCGCCAGCGGGATGACGCGCCGCATACTGCTCCCGATCGAGGCCGCGACGCTCCTGCAGGACGGCGCCGAGCGCGGCCAGCACCAGGATCTCTGCCGCCACGCTCGCGCGCGGCGCGAGCCCGAGCGGACCGCCTTCTTCCTTTACGCCGGCGTCGAGCGTGACGTCCGCCGCCTCCGCCAGGGGTGACGCGAGGCCGCCGGTCACGGCGATGACCCGCCCGCCGTAGCCCCGGATCGCGTCGACGGCCAGCAGGCACTCCGAGGTCGTACCGCTGTTGCTGATCGCGATCACGACGTCGCCCGGCACGATCTGCCCGAGGCTTCCGTGAAGGGATTCGGTCGCGTGCAGGAATGTCGCCGGCGTGCCGGTCGAACTCAGCAGGCTCGCCGCGTAGTGCGCGACGTGCTCCGGCTTCCCGACGCCGGTCACGTGCACGCGGTTGCCACCCGCCTCGGCCGCCTCGATCAGCTCCGCCGCCGCCTGAAGCGACACGCCGTCGTGTCGCTCGGCCAGGGCCGCCAGCTCGCGAACGGCCACCTCCAGCACCCGACGACCCGCCGCGCCCGGAGTCGCATCCTGGCTCCTGGCCCGCTCGAGCACCGCCCAGCGATCATCCTGCGGTGTCGCCCCGTCATAGAGCTCGAGCACGCGCCGCCGCAGCGCCGTGCCGTCCTCGGGGAAAGCGCCCACCCGCTCGATGCAAGCCGCACCGCAGGCATTACCGAGGCGTGCCGCGTCGTCCAGGCCGAGACCCATCGATTGTCCCGCCAGCAGCCCGCCGAGAAAAGCGTCGCCCGCGCCGGTCGAGTCCAGGACCTCCGCGATCGGGTAGGCCGCGATCCATCGAGTGCCCGCTTCATCACATAACAAGGAGCCGCGCGGGCCATCCGTCAGAACGACCGCCTCCGCCCCGAAACGGTCACGAATCGCGCGAACGAGGTCCTCGAGCGCATCGATGCCCGGAAAGAGCTCGCGCGCCGCGACCGCCGAGGGCTTCAGCAGATCCGCCTCCGAGAGGACGGCCTCGAGCGTCTCCCGATCACCGAGGGCGACGACCGCATCGCTCGGCAGGATGTCGAGATCGACGATCGTCGACAGGCCCGACTCGTGCGCGAGCCTCAACGCGGCCAGCGTCGTATCGAGCGGCAGCTGCGAGATCTCGGTCGACAGGCGATCGGCGCACGCGACGAACTCGGCATGGTCGTTTCGAATATGCTCGGGCGTCGTCTCGGCGGTCGCTCCCGCGGCCATGTAGATCGCTCGCTCGCCTTCCGCGTCGATGAAGATCTCGGCCAGGGAGCTCGCGCTGCCGGTGAGGTCGAGATGCGTCGCGATGCCCGCGCGCTTCATCGCAGCGCGCAGGATACGGCCGGCCTCGTCGTCCGCCTGTCGCCCGAAGAGGCCCGCGCGCAGGCCGAGCAGCGAGGCCCAACCAAGCTGATTGAGCAGAACGCCGCCGACGCAGGTGTGAACCGGAGCCGATCCCCCCGGCCCGCCATCCACGGCCTCGAGCAGCGCCTTCTCATTGGCGCCGATCATGCGTCGCGTGCGATGCATGCGGTCGAGCACCATGCTCCCGATCCCGACGATCTCGAGGCGCTCGCCGCCCGAAGCAACGTGCGATGCCTCTTCGGGTGACATGTCAGCCGTGCCTCCGTTCGAAGCGTGTGAGCCAGGGCTGACCGATCTCCTGCGCGGCCATCGCCTTGACCTCTTCGAACGCGACGTCGAATCCCGCGGCGTCTTCTTCCGTCAACGCCGGCGTACCCGGCGCGACGCAGGCGCTCGAGATCACCCCCTCGCAATAGAGCGAGCGCTTGAGGCAAGCGAGTGTGCGCTTCCCGCTCGGCACGACACAGCGATCTCGAAAAGCGTCCAGCACGCGCTGGGCTGCGTCCATCCGCTCCTCGTCTCCCGCCCGGCAGACCTGCCAGGCGAAGGCCCATTCGCGGGGCAGGGCATTCGCCGGCCCCGCCACCACACCGAGCGGCATGCCCCCGGCGCGGCGCCAGCGATCCCAGTGTTCGCGAACCGTGCCGATCAGACCGTGATAGGGTCGGTAGATATCGAAGATCAGGCGCGCGTTGCCGATGTAGATCCCGAACTCGCCGCGATCCTTGAAGCTCTTGGCGGCGCGCGTGTAGTTGCCGAGCACCTTGTTCGAAGCGGATACCTTGATCCCGCGGATGAAGTCGAGGCGACTCATCGCCTTCACCTGCTTCGTGCGGATATGCGGGACCTTCGGGTCG
>JAFDBP010000188.1 GCA_019313245.1 Deltaproteobacteria bacterium | reverse complement strand
CGGCGTGTGGCTTCAGGTGCCTTCGAACATCGCGAGAATCGCGCGGATCTCCTTGCGCATGGGATCGGGCAAAGGCTCGGGGCGGTGCGTCGCCAGAATCTCGCGCAGATCGTCGTCGATGCGCTCGATCAGCTCACGGTCGGCAATGGCCGGCGAGTTGCTCCGCGGGAACCTGGCTCCGAAGTAATGGGAATCCCAGTAGTTCTCTCGGCAGTGCAGCGCGGTGTGCCGCTGTCCGAGATAGCTCCCCTTCGGCCCGACCGCGTGGGTGAGCTCGAGGGCCAGGTGCTCGTCGTCCACGCTGATGCCGTTCCATAGACAGCGAAGCATGCCGGCCAGGTCGTCATTCAGCAGCAGCGCGTGGAGAGAGTAGGTGATTCCACTGTCGATCGAGCCCATTCCGTTCGAAACGGCGGGTCGGGTGAAGAACATCTTCTGGAACCCCGCTGCAATCTGGAACGCCGCGTCCTGGTTGAAGCGCTGTGCGCGCGATCCGCCACCGGATCCCGCCATCGGGAGCAGACCGAGGTGGGTCATCACCTGGCGCGTGGCGAGGTCGGCCAGCAGGCCCGGGACCTCGCTCCCGAGGCTCCCGCGCTGGGGCTCCAGGAAGATGTTGTCCGAGCAGGGCGCGCAGAACGCGCCTTTCCGGACCAGCTGCGACAGCGCGACGCCGGCGAAATCCGTGGCGAAGCTGTGGATCATGCTGCCCGCGACGGTGTAGGGCACTGCCGCGCCGCCGATCGAGTCGGTACCCGTCGTGATCGGGATGCCGCACTCCGCGCCTCGCATGATCTGATCGCTGTGGGTCTTGGCGTAGTAGAGCGGAAGCGGCGTGATGGTATGGGTGAAGTAGGGCTTCTCCGCGAGCTGGTCCATGCCCCCGCGGATCGCCGCGGCCATCTCGATCGCCGCATCGAACGCGGCGCTGTGCTCGCAGAGGTATTCCAGCGGCTTGACGGTGTTCTCGGCCAGCGCCACGAACTCTCCGATCTCACCGTGCAGCGTCGAGTCCGGAACGTCCTTGACCATCAGGCACACGCCGTCCACGTTCGGCAGCGCGTCGGCCACCCGCGTGATGGTGGCGATGTCGTCGAAAGTGCTGCTCCTCGACTCGCCGGTCTCGAGGTCGAAGACCCTGATGCAGGTCATGCTCGTGCGGAATACGGTGTTACCGTCCTTCATTTCGTGAAAGTCGGTGCCGTCCCGATTCCAGATCTTGGCGCTCTTCGCCAGGGACTCGAGGCATTCCTTCACGAAATCGGTGTCGAAGCGAACGACGTGATCCGCCGAGATGTCGCAGCCGGCGTCCGAGAATAAGTCCAACACCCTGGGGTCCGGATCGAAGGCCACGCCGGTTTCGCGCATCAGCCGGAAGATCGCGTCGACGATCTTCTGGACGTCGGCTTCTGACAACAGTTCGTAGACCGGAGTTCTACCCAGCGGAATCTTTTCGTCAGCCATGACTCGAGCCTCCTCGCGACGAGGGTGAGCGTTCAGCCGCGACTTGGCAAGGCCTCGTCGATTTCAGCGCAATTTCGAGAACTTCCTCATCGGCAATTTCTGGTGCTGGATCGGGCATTGTTCTCCCGAAATCGGCCATCCAGACGCTCCAGGATTGCGTATGCCCGAACTCATCTTCGGTGATTTATTCGGGAAAGACAACGGGGCAGGCGGACAAGCGCCGGTCAGGGCGATGTTTGCTTCCAGCGCGAACGCGCCACCCTGCAACGAGGGCGCCCGTGGGACCCATCGAGCAGCCGGTTCGCTGGATCGCGGTGACGACTTGGTGTCCGCTGACGGTTTTCCTGACCGTCAGCGCGAGATCTTTTCGCATTGGGAGTAGATCGAACGCTTGACATTGGAACGAATGAAAAAAGAGAATCTATGCAACGCGACCTGTTCGACAGACTCGATGTTCGGATCTGCCGACGACGCAGGCGAATCCCAGAATTCTCCCGTTGACCGCGTAGAGGGAGCCAGAATCTTCTCCACGAAAAATGCTCTTGGAATCCCAGAGGTTACCCTGACGCAGATGAACGGCCGTTACCGCGGAAGCACAGAAGGGGTCGACGATGCAAATCGCCCGGATTGATACCTGGCTTACCAGTCCATGCCTCAGCGACGATGGCTGGACCGAGGTCGAGTCGTTCCTGTTCGTCCGCCTCACATCGGATGATGGATACGAGGGATGGGGCGAGGCATTCACGCTGCCGTACCGCGATGCCGGGGTCGCCGCCATCATCCACGCGCTCGGCCGCGAGGCCATGGCGATCGAGGATTTGACGCCCGCCGTATTCCGGTCATTCGGTGACCTTTCTTCCCACAAGCACCGAGGCATCGACTACGCCACGGCGACCAGCGCGCTGGAAATGGCGATCTGGGACCTGGACGCACAGCGGCGGGGACTACCGCTGCATCGGTTGCTCGGTGAAAGCGTCCGGGAGGAGGTTCCGGTCTACGCCAATATCTGGAGCGATCGGTACAAAGAAGACAAGGTGCTCGCGGATCG
>JAFDBP010000187.1 GCA_019313245.1 Deltaproteobacteria bacterium | reverse complement strand
TGGAAATACCTGCTTCCGCTCAGCCTGTTGCTCGTCATGCTCGCCGCGCTCTACGTGCATTACCGCGGGGCGGGTGCTTGATGCGCTACTTGATCGACACGGTGCGAGCGATGATCGTGACGATGCGAAATGTGTTTCGCCCGCCGACCACCGTCCAGTACCCGGCGGAGGACCGCGTACGCCCCGAACGCTATCGGACCAGCTTCGCACTGGTGCACGACGAGGGCGGCGACGAGGCCTGCATCGCGTGCCTGGCGTGCGAGCGCATCTGCCCGTCTCGCATCATCACCGTCAAGCCCGCGGGCAAGCGCGAATCACCCGTGACGGGCAAGAAGCGCAACTACCTCGAAGATTTCACGCTCGACTTGAACGCGTGCATCTTCTGCGAACTCTGCGTTCAGGTCTGCCCCACGGATGCGATCATCATGTTGCGCGAACTCGCCAAGCCAGAACTCAGCCGCGAGGGCCTCTTCCTCACGATGGAACGCCTCTATGCAAATGAAAAGATCGCGCACAGCTGGGGTTCGGGTTCGAAACTGATGTCGATGCAGGACCCAAAGCGCGGCCTGCCCGCCCCCGAACCGAAGGCGGAGGCTCCGCCCCAGGGCGCCGAACCCGTACCGGAAGGCTCGTCATGACCGAGTCGTCAATCTTCTTTGCCGTTGCTGCCGCGATCCTGGTGAGCGCCGCGAAGGTCGTCTCGTCTCGCGATCTCGTGCACGCCGTGCTCTGGCTCGGCGTCGTGCTCGTGCTCACGGCGGGCATGTTCCTGCTGCTGAGCGCGCCGTTTCTGGCCGGCATCCAGCTGCTGCTCTACACGGGCGGCGTGATCACGCTGATGCTCTTCGGCGTGATGCTGACTCGCCGCCACCGCGAAATCGGCGTCGAGGTCGACAGCTCGCGGCGGCTGCCCGGCGCGCTGGGTGCGCTGGCGCTGTTCGGCGCGATGGCGTGCGCAATCTTTCGCACGGAGCTTCCCGCCTGGCCTGCTTCCGAACCGATCCCCGCGGTCGAGATCGGCCGCGCGTTCCTGACCGATCACCTGATCGCCTTCGAGGCGCTGTCCGTGCTGCTGCTGGCGGCGATGATCGGCGCGATCGTGCTCGGCCGACAGCGCGACTTCGGCGACGAACCCGAGACCGTGTATCGCAGGAGTGGCCGCCCGTGACGATGCAGACGCTGCTCTTGCTGACCAGCGCCCTGTTCTGCATGGGGATCTACGGGCTCGTCACGCGGCGCAACGCGATCGCGCTGCTGCTCTCCGCCGAACTGATGATCAATGCCGTGACGATCAATCTGGTCGCGTTCGCGCGCCTCGCGGGCGGCGTGACCGGACAGGTCTTCGCGGTGTTCACGATCGCCCTCACCGTGGCTGAAGTCGTCGTGGGGCTGGCGATCGTCATCTTGCTCTTCCGCTGGCGTCGCGAAATCGCCATCGATTCCGCGAACGAACTGAGGCACTGACGTAATCGTATGACTCCCATCGAATACGCGTTGATTGCACTCTTCGTTCCGCTCGCCGCGGCGTTCATCATCGCCGTGGTGGCACCGCTGCGGTACGCGGGCATGCCCGCCGCACTGCTCTCGGTGGCGGCGGCGCTGGTCTCGCTGGGCGCGTCGCTCGCGCTGTTGGTTCAGCAGATCGCCCAGCCCGACCGGGTGATTCACGAAGTCGTGCGCTGGTTGCCCAACGGCCCCGCCGCGCTCGCCCAGGTCGGCGTCCACCTCGACGGCACTTCGGTCTCGATGTCCGTGGTGGTGACGCTCGTCGCGGCCTGCGTACAGATCTTCTCGCTCGGCTACATGGCCGACGAGCCGCCCGCCGCGCGCGGGCGCTACTTCGGCTACCACTCGTTCTTCATCTTCACCATGCTGCTGCTGGTGATCGCCCCGAACATGCTCCAGCTGTTCGCGGGTTGGGAGCTGGTCGGGCTGACGAGCTACCTGCTGATCGGCTTCTACTTCCAGAAGCCCAGCGCCGCCAAGGCCTCCGTCAAGGCGATCTGGGTGACCAAGTTCGCCGACATCGGCCTGCTGCTCGGCCTGATCTGTCTGTTCGCGGTGACCGGTGGCTTCGAGTGGACCGCCACTTTGTCGAAGGGCTGGGCGACCGCGATCACGCTGCTGATGTTTCTCGCCGTGGTCGGAAAATCGGCCCAGTTTCCGCTGCACATCTGGCTGCCCAACGCGATGGAGGGCCCGACGCCGGTTTCGGCGCTGCTGCACGCGGCGACCATGGTGGCCGCGGGCGTCTACCTCGTGGTGCGCGCCGATCCGCTGTTCGCGCAGGCTCCGACCACGCAGCTGGTGATGGCCTGGATCGGCGGCTTCACGGCGCTGTTCGCCGCGGTGATCGCGACCGTGCAGACCGACATCAAGCGCGTGCTCGCGTACTCGACCTGCTCGCAGCTCGGCTACATGGTCTGCGCGCTCGGCGCGGGCGCGTCGATGGCGGGTTACTTCCACCTGACCACCCACGCGTTCTTCAAGGCGCTGCTGTTCCTCGCCGCGGGCAGCATGATCCACGCCGTCCACAGCAACGAGATGTCCGCGATGGGCGGTCTGGGGCGCCGCATGAAGGCCACCTCGACGGTCTTCATCGTCGGGGCCCTCGCGCTCGCGGGCATTCCCGGCTTCGCGGGCTTCTTCAGCAAGGATCTCATCCTCGAAGCCGTGCACGAGGCGGGCATGTTCGTGCCGTGGCTGATGCTGATCGCCGCGGCCTTCCTGACCGCCTTCTACATGGGGCGCGCGGTCTTCCTCTCGATCTTCGGCCCGTTCTCGCCGACGTCCGAGGGCGCTCACGAGAGCGGCTTCAGCATGACGGGGCCGCTCTGGCTGCTCGCCGCGGGAGCGGTCGGGATCGGCTACTTCGGCTCCGACTTCGCAGCGCTCGCGGGCGGGACCTACCACTTCCACCTCGGCATGTCGGGCATCCTCGGCACCACCTGCGCGCTGATCGGCCTGTTGCTCTCGTGGTTGATCTACGGCTCGCACCGGCTGAGCCCACAGGCCTTCCGCTTCGTCGCGCCGATCGCTTGGCTCGCGCGCTCGGGCCTGGTGGATCGCTTCTTCGAGTTCGCCTATCGGCGCGGCGCACTCGTCCTCGCCGACGCGGTGGGATTCTTCGATCGCTACGTGATCGACGGCGTGATGAACTGGATCGGCTGGTCGACGATCACGTCGGGACGCTGGCTGCGCAGGATCCAGACCGGCAACGTGCGTGACTACGTCTACGCGGTCGTCGCGGGCGCGGTCGTCATCGTCTTCTGGGGGCTCTCGAGGTGAGCGGCTTGTTGCTCAGCAGCATCGTGGCGATGCCCTTCCTGGCGGCGGTCCTGCTGCTGTTCGTTCCGGACCGCAACCGCCTCGGCGTGCGCCTGATTTCGCTCTTCGGTTCCGGCTATTCGCTGCTCGCCAGCATCCTGGTCGCGCTGCGCTACGACATGGGCGCGGGCGGCTTCCAGATGGTCGAAAACCACGCGCTCGTGCCCAACTTCGGCATCGCGCTGCGCTTTGCGGTCGACGGTTGGGGGGTGTCGCTGCTGCTCTTGACCGGCCTGGTCATCGTGGCCGGCGTGCTCGCGAGCTGGACGCTCGACGACCGCTCGAAGAACTTCTTCATCACGCTTCTCGTGCTGGTGACGGGCGTCTTCGGCGTCTTCGTCTCGCAGGATCTCTTCATCTTCTTCCTCTTCTACGAGATCGCCGTGCTGCCCATGTACCTGCTGATCGGCATCTGGGGCAGCAGCCACGCGGTGACCGAGGCCGGCCCCTTCAAGTACGTGTGGAGGCTCTTCGACATCGGCGGCCGCGAGTACGCGGCGATGAAGCTCACGCTGATGCTGCTGGTGGGCTCGGCGTTCATCATCGCGGTGATGCTCGCGATGTACCTCGCGACCGGCCAGAACAGCTTCGACATGCAGGTGCTCGGTGCATACGACTACGACCGCTCGCTGCAGATGTGGTGCTTCCCGCTGTGCTGGCTCGGCTTCGGCGCGCTCGCGGGCGTCTTCCCGTTCCACACCTGGTCGCCGGACGGCCACGCCTCCGCGCCCACCGCGGTGTCGATGCTGCACGCGGGCGTGCTGATGAAACTCGGCGCCTTCGGAATCATGCGCGTCGGCTTCATGATGATGCCCGAGGCTGCCATCGCCTGGGCGCCGCTCGTCGGCTGCGTCGCGGTGGTCAACATCGTCTACGGCGCGCTGTCGGCGATGAGCCAGCGCGATCTGAAATACGTCGTCGCCTACTCGTCGGTGAGCCACATGGGCGTCGTGATGCTCGGCGCGGCGACCCTGACGGTCGAGGGCTGGAACGGCGCCGTGTACCAGATGTTCGCGCACGGCCTGATGACGGGCCTCTTCTTCGCGCTCGTCGGCCTCGTCTACGGCCGCGCCCACACCCGTCACATGCCGTCGATGGGCGGCTTCGGGCTGCGCATGCCCGGCGTCGCGACGTTCTTCACGCTCGCCTGTCTCTCCTCGCTCGGCCTGCCCGGCACCGCGGGCTTCGTGGCCGAGGTGCTGGTCTTCATCGGCGCCTGGAAGAGCCTCCACCCCTGGTGGGCGATCCCGGGCATCCTCGGCGCCTTCATCACCGCCGTCTACGTGCTGCGCGCATCCCGCCGCATCTTCTGGGGCGAGGGACCGGCTGAAGAATTCCACGATCTCAGCGACGCGAAGGGCGTGGAGTGGGGCGCGCTCGTGATTCTGGGCGGATCCATCGTGCTCTTCGGATTCATTCCCTCGTTGGTCCTCGATCTGATCAACCGCGTGACTCCGGACTATCTCTCGATTCTCACCCAGTTGATGGAGCCGCGATGAGCTGGGAACAAATCTCACCGCTGAGTCTCGACCTGCTGCTCGCCTGCGGCATCGTGTTGCTGCTGGCGGTCGACCTGATCTTCCCGCGCCTCGGCCGCGGCAACGCCAAGCTCAGCGCGGCCGTGCTCGCCGCCGTGTTCGCGGCGTCGTTTGCGCTCGACACCAGCGGCAGCGCGATCGGCGGCGCCTATGTGGGCGGCGCCTGGCCGCTGCTCTTCAAGCGCATCTTCCTGATCGCGGGCATCATCGCCACGCTCGGCTCGTCGGCCCACGTCGAGCGCTGCTACCCGCAACGGCAGGGCGAGTACTACCTGCTGCTGCTGTTTTCGCTGCTCGGCATGACGCTCCTCGCGGGCGCCCAGGACCTGATCCTGCTGCTCGTCTGCTTCGAGTTGATGAGCCTGCCCCTCGCCGTGCTCGCCGCGTTCGAAAAGAACGACAGCGATCGCGGTCAGCAGCGCACCCCCGAGGGCGCGCTCAAGTTCTACCTGGTCGGCGTCACGAGCACGGCGATCACCCTGCTCGGCATCTCGCTGCTGTTCGGGATGGCGCAGACCACGAACATCGCCGCACTCGGCGCGGCCGCCGCCACCCCGCTGTCGACGCTCGGCATGCTGTTGGTGCTCTCGGGGCTCGGCTTCAAGATCGGCGTCGTGCCCTTCCACATGTGGGTCCCCGACACCTATCAGGGCTCGGGCACGCCGTTCGTGAGCCTGCTCTCGGTGGCGCCCAAGCTCGCGGGCTTCGCGGTGTTCTCGCTGCTCTTTCTGCAGGGACGCGGCGGCTGGAGCCACGACTGGGTGCCGCTGATCGTCGCGCTGTCGCTCGTGACGATCCTGATCGGCAACCTGCTCGCGCTGCCCCAGAGGAACGTCAAGCGCCTGCTGGCATTTTCGGGCGTGGCCCAGATCGGCTACATGCTGATGGCGTTTGCGAGCAACAGCAGCGAGGGACTCGGCGTGCTGCTGTTCTACGCCGCGGGCTACACGGTCACCAACATGGGCGCGTTCCTGGTCGTACAGGCCGTCGCCGCCGCCGGGGGCGACGACAGCATCGACAGTTTCGACGGGCTCTCGCAGCGCGCTCCGGGCCTGGCGCTCTCGATGCTGCTCTTCCTGCTGTCGCTCGCGGGCATTCCGTTCGTGGTCGGCTTCTGGGGCAAACTCTACGTCTTCGTCGCCGCGTGGCACGCGGGGCTCGGCTGGCTGGTCGTCGTCGGCGCGGTGCTCGCCGTCGTGGCGCTCTACTACTACCTGCAGGTCGCCCGCGCGATGTACATCAACCCCGCGCGCGAGCAGCGTCACGTCGCCATTTCGGGCAGCCTCAAACTCGCCATCGTCATCTGCATCACCTTCGTCGTCGGCATGGGCCTATACCCCAATCCCTTCGTCGAAGCGACCAGCGACGCGGCGCGCCACTTCTTCGCCATCATCGACGCGAGCTCCATCGCCCTCAACTGAGCGAGCGGCGGATTGCGCACGGCGCCTTCGGAGCGAGGCTCCCGGCGGTGCGCCCCGCTACTCGAGGCTCGAGCAGAGTCCGATGAGAACGCCCTTCGGCTCGATCGGCGGCCTCGAAAGGCGTTGAAATCTCGTTTCCTATACACGAACGAAGCGATCTTGTCGCGTTGAGCGCCTAACCCCAAATCTGGTACCGAACCTCGCCGAAAACGCGGTTTTTCTTCCTATCGACCGCGTAGGCGTGTTTCGACTTGACGAGAAGCAACCAGATATTCACATAATGCGGCGAGGAGGAGTTGCCATGAAGAGCCTCGTCGCGAAACGAACCCTCGATACATCGATGGTAATATTCGCTCTCAGCGTCTCGGTGATCGCGCAGGCCGGAGTGCTACCCCCGACTCCGACCGCTACCCCAACTGTATCTCCGACTCCTACCCCGACTTCTACCCCGACCGCGTCCCCGACTGCGACTCCCGCATATTACTGCCGATTCGACAAGAAGTGTTCCGTCGCTGGTTCGGAGCCCGCTGACCAATGCGAGGCGAATCTGGGTGAAGAAGTGACCTACATCTACGCTGTCGGTCCGATCACTAACAGCGATCAGGTTGTGTATGTGTACGATGACAAGCTCGGCATAATTGCGCGCAATCTCTTTGTTCCATCGATGCAAGCTGTTGAGGTTACCGCAACGACGACGCTCCTGGAGACGACGACCAACATCGCTTGGGTCGCGCCGCAAACGATCGATTGCGGAGCAAACGGCATGGTCGACTATGTGACCGTTACAGTCGTCTTTCGACCGACTCCGACCGCAACGCCTACGGCTACACCGACACTGACGCCAACCCCGACACCAACTGCGACGGCGGAGCCCACCTGCGCCGATCGCTGGCCCCGCAGCCTGATCTGTACGCTTGGCAAGGGCCAGAGTCCGAGCAACAACGCGAAACTCAGTACCTGCGTCACGGGCAACATCGTCGATCCGGCAGCGCTGAGCGACACCGCACATCGGATTCCCGTCTGCGCGGGCAGCGAAGTCGATGTCCGCATCACAGATGTGACGGGAATGCCGAGCGTCAGCGCGAGTGGCACCCTCTCGTGTTCGTCGGCCGGCTGCTCGGGAGTCGTCCAGTCTACCGAGAAGTTCATCGCAACCTCGGCTGACGGAAAGGACGTCGATCGGATCACCTTCGTTCCGAAGCCCTGAGGAATCCCTCTCGATCGCGAAAGGAACAGCTCGAGCGCAATCGGTCGACCGCTTTCCCCCGGCAAGGCGCGGTTCGCCCCTGATCGAGCCAGCTTTGTCGGATGCAGATCATCGGCTCCTGCCGAAAACGCGGCTTCTTTTCCCCATCGACTGTATTGGGTGTTCGCGCTGCGCCCGGCGCGGACGGGCGCTCAGGCTTCCGCGAGCAGTGTGCGCAGGCTCGATTCGATTCGTTGCGCGAGGGCGCGTCGCCTCGCGCCGGCTCGTGCGATCGAGCGCTGGTTCAGCTCCAGCTCGACGCCGAGGTAGGTGCGCGCGGGCAGCTGGCGCCGCAGGTGGGTGGTGAGGCCGTCGGCCGCACCCCGATAGGGGAAATTGCGCCGCACGCGCAACCGGGGCGAACGCGCGAGCAGGAGTCTCTGCCATTGTTGGCACAGCGCGCGCTCGGCTTCGCGCTGGGGATCGTAGAGCAGCCCAATGTCGCAGCGCCGCACGCGGCCCTGCCAGTGCGGCGTGAAGCTGTGGACCGCCAGATGCAGCACCGAAGCCCCCGCCTCGGTCAGCCCGCGCAGTCGGCGCTCGAGGGCGCCGCGGTGTGCGCGGTAATGGCGATCGAGCACGAGGTCGCGCTCCTCTCGAGACATTGGCGCGGACCACGGCGAGAACAAGCCGCGATGATGCTCGGATCGATTGGTGTCGACCAGCAGCCGCGTCACCGTCGTCGCGTGCAGCGGCGCATCGAAGGCGCGCGCGAGCCTCTTCGCGAGCCACAGTGCGCCCGGATCCCAACCGCGATGACTCGCCAACACCTTCTCGCACCCGGCAAAGAGCCCGGCGTAGCGCCGCGGCACGCGGTTGCCGCCGTGTTCGCAGCTCAAGACGAGCTTCATCTGGGCTGCACGCGAAATGGCTCGCCCACGGCGAGGCAGTCTGCGAGCTCGCGATAGACGCCGTGCAAACGGTCTCGATCGAAACCACCGCCGAGCCTGCGCAGAATGCGCCGCGCCAGACAGCCCTCGGCGAGTATCGTCTCGAGCGGGCCGATACACGGTGCTGCCACTGCATCGCGCGCCACGCAATTCTCGATCAGGCTTTGCCACAATTCGCCCGCGCTGCACGCGCCATTGCGCCAACCGAAGAGCGCGAGATACTCGGGATCATCGATCCGAGCGCCGTCGGCATCCCGCGTGGTCTCGCCGAGGATGCGCACGAGATTCGCCGTCTGGATGCCGCGCTGGGCGGCACCGCTCGAGAGCGCCTCGTCGACCAGGCCTCGCGTCACGGCCGTCGCGGCCGCCACGACCGCCATGTCCGCAGCTGGACACTCCTGGGTGTCCAGCACCCGGATCTCGATGGCGTTTCGATCGAAGCGCGCGATGCAGCCGCGCGCGTTGACCCACTCGTGGCGCAGGATGCCCTCGGGATCGTGGGGCTCCAGGTCGCGGTAGATCCGTTCGAGAATCTCGCTGTGGTAGCTGCGAATGTCGAATACCGGCTCCGGGATCACCTGGCCCGACACCGAGGGCACGCGCTGCGCGTTGCTGCGGTAGACGGAGAGCCGGGTGTCCATCAGGCCGGTGGGCGCGCCGTCCATGATCGGCGAACTCGCGGCCAGCGCGGGCAGGATCGGCAGCAGCACGCGGATCGCGGCGTGCAACCGACCGAACTCCTCATCTCCTGCGAACGGGAGATTCAGGTGGACGCTCTGGAGATTCGACCAGCCGTGGCCGACGCAACTGAAGATGCGATCGAAAGCCGCGTAGATCTCGCCGTATTCGTGGGGCCAGCGCACGAACTCGCTCGCCGGATCCATCCACGGATGCGTGGCGCCCGGCAGCAGCGAACCGCCCAGCGGCGCGAGCCGCTCGTCAATCTCGCACACGTTGCGCTGGAAGGCTTCGGCCAATCCGACGAGCGCCGGGGCCGGCCCGTTGGTCTTGAGCTCGAAGACGTGCAGTGCGAGTTCGTTGGACCACGCCACGTCTCCGTTTTCGATCTCGGATTCGTAGGCGCCCGCCACGCTGTGGAGCAGCGCGTCGGCGATGGGCCGCACGGAGAGCTCCACGGGATCCACGATCATGTACTCGAGTTCGACCCCGAAGCCCTCGAACAGGTGCAGCACGGATTCACTCATTCGCGGTGGGTGCGCTGCAGGCGCGCGTCGAGGCGCTCGCGAAACCAGCGCGCGATCTCTTTGTAGAGCGCATCGCCGAGCACCGTGTCCTCCTCGCCGGCCTCGATGGTGGGATTGTCGTTGACCTCCATCACCATGAAGCGGCCGCCGACCTCCTTGACGTCCACGCCGTAGAGGCCGTTTCCCATCAGGCGGGCCGCCTTGACCGCGACATCGATGGCCGGAGCCGGAGCGTCGTCGAGAGCGCGGGCTTCCACTCGGCCGTACACGCGATCACTGCTCTCCTGCTTCACGATCTGCCAGTGACCCTGCGCCATGAAATATTTGCAGCAGTACAGCGGCTTGCCGCCGAGGACGCCGACGCGCCAGTCGAAATCCGAAGGCACGAAGCGCTGCGCGACGAGCAGCTGAGACTCGGTGAAGAACCCCCGCACGGCATCGGCGAACTCATGCTCGTCGTTCACCTTGACGACGCCGCGCGAGAAGGAGCTGTCCGGCCGTTTCAACACGCACGGGAATCCGAGCAGCTCTGCGACGCGATCGATGTTCCGCTCGTTGACGACGAGGGTCTCGGGGCTGTCGATGCCATTGCGCGCGAACAGCTCGGCCTGAAAGACCTTGTTGGTGCAACGCACGATCGACTCCGGATCATCGATCACCACCAGACCTTCCGCAGCGGCCCGTCTTGCCATGCGGTAGGTGTGGTGATTGACGGCGGTGGTCTCGCGCAAGAACAGCGCATCGTACTCGCCGAGCGTCCGATGGGCGTGGCGGTCGATGACTTCCGCATCGATTTCGAGTTCGCGCGCAGCGTTGATGAAGTTTTGGATGGCCGCCGGGTTCGAGGGCGGCTCGGCTTCGGCCGGGTCGCAGAGGATCGCCATTTCGTATCGATAGCTGCGCTGCTTGCGCGGGCGCCGAGGGCGCGCGAAGTAGGCGCTCGCCTGTTCGATCACGAATTCGCTGTGATTCTCCGGGATTTCGGCCGTGGCAATCGGATGGACCGACTGCATCTTCCAACGGTTTTCGTACGCGAAGGTCGCTCGCAGAAATGGCGCCGGGAACTGGTCGAAGAGGGCGCGCGCGAGCCTGTCGTAGCGCTTGGCGAGATTGCGCCCGAAGTACACGCTCAACTCGAAGCGGTCGCCGCGCAGGTGGCTCAGCGCGCGCTGCATCTCGTCTTCGAGGTCTTCCGCGACGATGCGCAACACCGACGACATGCGCAGATCCTGCAGCGTCTCCACGGATGGAAGCGGCCGATGCCGGCGCGCCGTCGCGAGCAGCGAGACGTAGTAGCCGAGACTCTGATAGCGGTACGCGCGGCAGACGTTGAAGACGATTGCGGACCGCATCTCCGCGTAGCGTGGGTCGGTGAGGTAGTCGCGGGCCGCAACGACCTCTGCGCCCTCGAGTTCGAAGGGCCAGCGCGCGACGTTCTCGACTACGACGAGGCGGTTCAAGGATCGGCTTCCTCTTTGCGGAATCGATCCAGGATGAGAAGGTTGGCGTCGTAGGTGAGCACGCCCAGGCAAATGGCAGTGAGCACCCGCTCGGCACCTTCCTCGTAGTAGTGCTCGCCGTACCCGGGGTTGTCATGGAATGGATCGGCGACCAGGATCGTGCCGCTATCTGGGTCGTAACCACACAGCACGACGAAGTGCCCGGTGGGCTGACCGTTGATGTCATCGTAGTGTAGAACCGTTTCTCCGACCTCGCGCGGGCATTCGTATAGATAGGTCGCGCTGAGGCCGGTCAGGATCGGCCGACCGGCGATCAGATGATCGCGCAGCAGCTGGGTGTTGAGTTCCCCCATGTCGATTTTGCCACCGAGCGCGAGAAACTCGAGGTAGGCTTCGGTGGCATACTGCAGACGCGGATCCGACTTCACCGACGCCTGTGCGCGCAGCTTTTCCGCCAGATCGGTGTCCGTCTGAAACCAGCTCGGGTCGAAGACGGCGAGGTTGTACGAGTGGAGCCGTGCCGAGTAGCCTCGGCGCAGCGCGTGGATGCCGAGCTTCACCGCGAGCGTGCCCCCCGTCTCGAGCATGCCTGTCTCGCGAATTACCTGTTGCAGCGGAATCGTCTCGCCGTAGTAGCGATACACGGCGTGTAGGCAGGTGGGGCCGCAAGACGAATCATCCGGCTGGGCCAGAATCTCGAGCTCGAGCTTGCGTTCCAAGGCGCTTTGCGGTCCCTCCCAAAGGTGCCGGAAGCTTATCAGGCGTGGGCTCCGACGCGAGTGGCCTCGGCGGGCGCGAAATTCCGCTTCGGGTTCGAACCGGGCTGGGGCGGTTTTGCCCCTGAGCGAGCCAGTCGACCCGATCCATCCCAGGGGTTTACGCGACACTCGCAGCCGCCATAACCTAGCGATGCTCACGAACCGATGAAGTAGATCAGCAAAGGTCGAATGGCGCGAATCAATCGATCGGCGCACGCGTCGAAACCCGCCCTGCTCGGAGCCCTCCTCGCTTCGTTGATCGCAGCTTGCGACTCGAATCCATCGGGTCACGGGCCCAACGCGGAATTGGACGCGCCCAGCACCGTCGTGCTCGTCAGCATCGATACCTGGCGGCGCGACGCGACGGGCTTCCTCGGCGGGCTCGACCCCAGCCCCACTCCGTTCCTCGACCAACTCGCGCGACACGGCTTCGTCGCAGCGGATGCGATGGCGCCAGTCCCGCTCACGGGCCCGAGCCACTGGAGCATGCTCAGCGGGCGTTGGCCGTGGCGCGACGCGATGCGGGTCAATGGTGACCGACCCAGCCGCAGCGAAGATTCCCCCAATTTGCCCGAGCTGCTCCGAGGCCATGGCTGGCGTACGGCCGCGTTCATCTCCTGCGCGGCGCTGTCGGAGCGCCTGGGATTCGCTACGGGCTTCGATCACTTCGATGAGCAATTCCACCAATCGGGCGAACTCAATGATCTGCAGATGGCCGAGCGCCGCGCGGATGCGACGATTGCATCCGCGCTCTCCTGGCTGGAAGCTCAGGAATCCGACACGCGGATCTTCTTCTGGATTCATCTCTTCGATCCCCATCGGCCCTACGAGTCGGCGTCTGACCCCTGGCGCGGCGAGCGCGCTGCCTACTACGCGGAGATCGCATTTGCAGATCAGCAACTCGCGCGGTTCGAGCGACGGCTCGCGGATCTCGGGCGCCCCCTCGAGCGGAGTCTATGGGTGGTGCTTTCGGATCACGGAGAAGCTCTGGGAGCCCATGGCGAAGACACGCACGGTCTGCTTCTGCACGGCGCCACGACGCGCATCCCCCTGCTCATCGCGGGCCGATCCGTTCGACGCGGGCAATTCGAAGCGCCGAGCAGCACGGTCGACGTGCTGCCGACCATCCTCGGCGCGTTGAATCTGACGACACCCTCGCGCGATGGAATCGATCTTCTGCGCGAAGCGAACCGGACCGATCGCGCGATTCCACTCGAATCCGTGATGAGCACACGGGCCTTCGGCATGTCGCCGGTGATCGGGTTGCGCCGCGGACCGTGGTTGTGGGAAGCCTCTCCGGCCGATCATCTCTGGGATCTATACGCCGATCCCGCGGAGGCACACGACCTCGCGGCTTCGCGCCCCGATCAGGTGAGAGAGCTGAAACGAATCCGCAACGAATTCGGCTTTCCCGATGCAAGTCGTTTCCAGAAACACGACCAAGAGACCGTCGAACAGCTGCGCGCCCTGGGCTACGTGGAGACCGCCGCAGAAGCCGGAACGGGAGATGTGCGCGAGTTCTATGCCGAAGGTGCGCAGTGGTACAAGGAGATCACAACGAACCTGACCAGCGGAAACTACACGCGAGCGGAGATCTACGCGAAGAAGGCCGTCGAGCGCTATCCCAACTCTCCCGACATCTGGATCAACGCAGCTTTTGCGGCAGTGGGCCTACAGGACTATGCGGCGGCGGAGCGGCGTTTTCGCGCCGCACTCGCGCTAGAACCCCGCTCCACGCCTCCGCGCCTCAATCTCGCCAACGTGCTGCTCCAGGTCGATCGATTGGACGAGGCTGAAGTCGAATATCGAAGGGTACTGAGCGACGATCCCGACAACCCCATGGGCATGTACAACCTCGGCATGCTGCTCATTCGCCAGGACCGCAGCGACGAAGGCGCCGTGTTCTGGCGCGAATTCGCGGAAATCGCTCCCGATCATCCGCGAACCGCTGCGGTCGAGTCGTGGCTGTCTGCATCGGACTACGCAACCGGCACGGAAGACCGCGGCCGGCAGACTGGAACTCGCCCGGTACAGCCTTGACCGCGGTCTCCGATCGAATCCCGATTTCGGCGTTCTGCGGAAATCACCGCGTTCGCCGCACTCTGGCCCGAGCCTATCAGTGGCCGGTGTTCGCCTGCTTCAAGCGCTCCTCGATCTTGCTGAGGTTGAAGGAGCCGGGCGACTGACTCGGCGGATATTCCTCCATCGACAACAGGAAGCGCGTCGCCAGCGCCTGGATGGGCACGATGACGAATGGGCGGTCGAGGAACCAGTCGTTGTAGGTATTCGAGTTGTGTTTGGCCTTCTCGAAGGGGTCGCGGCGCAGGTTGAAGAGCAGCGGAATCCGCAACTCGACGAACGGTTCGCGCCAGACGCCGAATGCCTGCCCGCGATTCTCCAGGAACACCACCTTCCAGTCGTCGTAACGCGCGGCGACGATCTGTGCGTCGTCGTTCAGGTACCAGAATTCGCGGCGAGGAGATTTGTCTGTCTTGCCGGTGAGATAATCGAGCAGGTTGTAGCCGTCGATGTGGTTGCGGTATTTGCGGCCGTTGATCCTGGTGCCCTTCCGCAACTTCTCCTTGATGTCCGGAGCACCGGCAGCTGCTGCAAATGTCGGGAGCCAATCCTCGTGAGCGACGATGCCATTGAGCGTCGTTCCGGGCTCGAAGTGCCCCGGCCAGCGCACGAAGGTGGGCACGCGATAGGCGCCCTCCCAGTTCGAATTCTTCTCGCTGCGAAATGGCGTATTGGCCGCATCGGGCCAGGTGTTGAAATGCGGACCGTTGTCGGTCGAATACATCACGATCGTGTTGTCGGCGACCCCCAGCTCGTCGAGCTTGTTCAACAGCTTGCCGACGTGACGGTCGTGCTCGACCATACCGTCGGAGTATTCGTCCTGCCCCGAGATTCCGCGCAGCTCGTCTTTCACGTGCGTGCGAAAGTGCATGCGCGTGCCATTCCACCAGGTAAAGAACGGCACACCCGCGGCCACCTGTTTTTCAATGAACGTGATCGCAGCATCCGTGGTCTCGTCATCGATGGTTTCCATGCGCTTCTTGGTCAGAGGGCCCGTGTCTTCGCACTTCTGTTTGCCCCATTTTCCAAATCGTGGAATTTCGGTGTTGTCGTCCTTGTCCGTCGCGAAGCAGTGGAGCACGCCTCTCGGCCCGAATGTGTCCAGGAAGGTCTTGCCGTTGGCCAGAACCATGTCGCGGGGATAGTCCTCATTCTCCGGCTCTTCTTCTGCGTTCAGGTGATAAAGGTTGCCGAGGAACTCGTCGAAACCGTGGATCGTCGGCAGGTGTTCGTTGCGGTCACCTTCGTGATTCTTGCCGAACTGACCGGTGGCATAACCCTGTCCCTTGAGAATCGTGGCCATCGTGACATCCGTCTTCTGCCAGCCCTGAGGGGCACCCGGCAGGCCAACCTTGGTCATGCCCGAACGCACGGGGACCGATCCGCCGATGAACGCAGCGCGCCCCGCCGTGCAACTCTGCTGTGCGTAGTAGTCGGTGAAACCGATGCCTTCATTCGCGATGCGGTCGATGTTGGGCGTTCGGTAACCCATCATGCCGCGATTGTTGTGGCTGATGTTCCAGGTGCCAATGTCGTCTCCCCAGATCACCAGAATATTGGGCTTCTCCGTTTCAGCCGCGAAAACGCCGGTGGATAGACCAAGGGCGAACAACGATGCGATCGTCAATGAGACCCATGACCGCCACTCGTTCAAATGACTTCCCATATCTTGAAATCCCTTATCTCGATTGACATACACTTTCGCGACGTCGATGTATTTGCATCTCGTGGTCATCAAGCGGATCCGATTCGTTCACGAAGCGCATCGCGATATTCCCATGACCCCGACATTTCGATCAACACCAGATCGCTCGTTCTAGCAAAAAAACGCGAATCGATCCGCGCATCTTCGCGGCCTACGGCTCCCACCCGCCAGCGGTTGGTAGAAATCGCGCGCTTCGAATCTGTGTGGGGTATCCGCCTCGCGCCAGTATCTGTACAACGCTCGCGAGCCAGTTGCCCGAGCCGCTGAGGATCGCGAACTCGGCCTCCAGGCCTCGAATCTGTATTAACCTTCGGCGATGAAATGGCTTCGCGGCCTCAGCCCGATTGCGAGGGTCTTCCTCGGCCTCGCACTCGGCGCGTTGCTCGGCGTGTTCGTCGGCGAGCCCGCGGGCGCGCTGTCGATCGGCGGCGATATCTACATTCGACTGCTGCAGATGACCGTTTTGCCCTACGTGCTGGTTTCGCTGATGGTCGGGCTCGGCGGGCTCGATGCGGAGATGGCGCGCCGGATCGGGCTGCGCGGTGTCGGCATGATCCTCATGCTCTGGGCCCTCACGCTCGCGATCCTCGTCTGCCTTCCGCTCGCCTACCCGAACTGGACATCCGCGGCCTTCTTCAGCACGAGCCTGATCGAAGAGCCGGCGCGGTTCGATCCGCTCACCCTCTACATCCCGGCGAATCCGTTCTATTCGCTGAGCCACACGCTCGTGCCCGCGGTCGTGGCCTTCTCGATCATGGTCGGTCTCGCGCTGATCGCGGTGGACGACAAACGCGGCTTGTTGAAGGGACTCAGCAACATCAGCGACGCATTGATGAAGATCGCGTCCTTCGTGGGCAAGCTCGCTCCGATCGGAATCTTCGCGATCTCCGCGTCCGCAGCCGGCACGCTCCGAATCGAAGAACTCAGCCGGCTGCAGGTGTTTCTGTGGGTCTATCTCGCCGCGTGGTGCATGCTGGCCTTCTGGGTATTGCCCGCGTTGGTCGCCTGGGCGACGCCGTTCTCCTATCGCGAGGTCTTGCGCGATTCCCAGGTGGCGATGGTCACCGCCTTCGCGACCGGTACGGTGCTGGTCGTGCTGCCGATGATTGCGGAAGGCTGCAAGGCGCTGCTGCAGAAGCACTCGATCGACAGTACTGA
This sequence comes from Deltaproteobacteria bacterium, assembly GCA_019313245.1. Lineage (GTDB taxonomy): Bacteria > Myxococcota_A > UBA9160 > UBA9160 > SMWR01 > JACZVU01. Next base: position 16,617 of record JAFDBP010000187.1, on the reverse strand, counting down.
AGGCAGAACGACCATCGACGTGCTCACTCCGACCGCGTACAGCTTTCCGAGTGTCGGAACCCTGCTCGGGCTCGGCTTCGTGCTCTTCGCAGCCTGGTACGTGGGGACACCCTTGAGTATTTCTCAATACCCCTCGTTTGCGCTGATGGGCGCCTTTACCGCGTTTGGCTCGATGGCGGTGGCGATCCCCTTCATGCTCGATTTCTTTTCACTTTCCGCCGATCTGTTCCAGCTCTACCTGCTCGGCAGCGTCGTGACCGCGCGCTTCGCGACGGCGATGGCCGCGATGCACGGTGTGGTGGTCTGCCTGCTGACGGTGACCGCCGTGATGGGAAGACTTAGGCTGCGGGCGCTGCTTCACGGCTGCGGAATCGGCATCGCAGTCACCGCGGCGGCGCTATTTCTCCTGGGGCTGCTGCTCGCCCGCGCGATCCCCTACGCGTACACGGGTGAAGAGACCGTCGTTTCCATGAAGCTCTACGGCGAACCCGTCCCCGCGCGCCAGGTCGAGGCCCCCGAACCGCTTTCGACGGAAGATCGGGCGCGGAGTCGACTGGATCTGATCAGCGCGCGCGGCGCATTGCGAGTCGGCTATGTCCCAGAGCGACTTCCCTACGCGTTCCGATCCTCGGCTGGCGAGGTCGTCGGTTTCGATCTGGATCTCGCTCACCAGATTGCGCGCGAAATTGGCGTGGGACTCGAACTGATTCGGATCGGTTGGGAAGAGTCGATTCCGGCGCTCGAGGACGGACGGCTCGACATGGTGGTAGGAGGCATTGCCGTCACTCCGAAGCGGGCCGCGAAGGTGGCCTTCTCGCGCCCCTATCTCGACAAGTCACTCGGCTTTGCGGTGCTCGACTACCGGCGTGACGAATTCCCGAGCCTCGAGTCGATGAAGAGCAAAACCGGACTTCGGGTGCTCCTGTACGGTTCGGACTACTACCGGGAAGTCGTCGCGAAGCTGCTGCCCAATGTGGAGATCATTTCCGACGTGACGCCTCGCTCCTTCTTCCGCAGAGAAGCCCCGGACATCGATCTGATGGCCGTCGAGGCGGAGGGGGGTGCGGCCTGGACGCTGATCTATCCGGATTTCAGCGTCATCGTACCCAGTGGTGTGCGCGTGAAGGGATCGAGTGCGCTCGCGTTGCCGGTGGGGCAGGAGGAATTTTCGCGCTTCGTGGATGCCTGGATCGACGTTTCCATCAAGAGTGGATTGATCGAGCAACTGGAGCGCTATTGGATCCACGGACGGGACGACGGCCGCAAACCGCCCCGTTGGTCGATCCTGGGCAATGTCCTCGGTCGGCAGGAGTCAGACGGGGAGCGCGCGCCCGGCGCCAACTAGCGGCGATCCACCTCGGCAAATAGGGACTGGATCGACCCGCCCTCTACGCCGGCCGATGATTCGAGCCGGTTGGTAGCAGAAACATCGCTCCGATCGGTCGCATGATCTGGTTTTGACACACCCAGCGCGGAGACCATCTGCAGGTTTCCGCGTGTCCGGCTGGCTGAATCGACTCAATTGCTCTAGCGATAGGCGAGCGATTCGTTAGCTTTTTCGTCCAGTCGAGCATGAAGGCCAAAAGGAGAGCCGTCATCGCCAAGCGAGGCCGCCGCAGGTCAGACCACGCTGGAAAAGCTGACAACCCCGGCGAGTGCGCGGAAGCCGACCCCCCCGGATCGCAAAGCGATCTTTCGCGCCGCGATTTCCTGAAGAGCACCGGCCTGGGAGCCGGTGCGCTGGCGACCGGAACCGCGATTGCTCCGGTCACCGCCGGTGCCCGGCCGCCGTTGAAAACGGACGGCTCTGTCCAGAACATCACGGTCTGCCCCTTTTGCGGCGTTGGTTGCGGGCAGATTGCCTACACCGATGATGACGAACTCCTTCACGTCGAAGGGGACACCAGTCATCCGATCTCGGAGGGGACGCTCTGCTCCAAAGGCGCCGCCCTCAGCCAGGTCACCAACAATCCGCGTCGCCTGCAGCAGGTGATGCATCGCGCGCCCGGCTCATCGAAGTTCGAGCCGCGAACCTGGGAGTGGGCGTTTGCGCGCATCGCAGAGCGCGTAAAGCAGACACGCGATGCCAGCTTCCAGACGAAATCCGCTGGGCGCACGGTAAATCGCACCGAGGCGATTGCGTGCCTCGGCGGCGCTGCGCTAGACAACGAAGAGTGTTACCTGCTCGTCAAGGCGATGCGGATGCTCGGAATTACCTATATCGAGCATCAGGCGCGCATATGACACAGCTCGACGGTCGCCAGTTTGGCGGCCACGTACGGTCGCGGCGCCATGACCAATCATTGGTCGGACATGGTGCACGCGGATGTCGCGCTGATCATGGGGGGCAATCCAGCCGAGAACCACCCGATCTCGATGAACTGGTTGCGGCGCACCAAGGAAAAAGGCGCAATCCTGTTGCACGTCGATCCGCGCTACAACCGCAGTTCCCAGATCTGTGATGTCTTTGCCAAGATGCGATCGGGTACCGATATCGCATTCGTCGGAGGCATGATTCAATACGCGCTGGCGCACGACCGCATCAACTGGGATTACGTGCGCAACTACACGAATGCGTCCTGGATCGTAGGTGATGACTACGATTTCGAAGACGGCCTCTTCTCGGGTTACGATCCGTTGAGTCGCAGCTATGACATGAGCAAGTGGTCATTTGCCTTCGACTCCGAAGGTTACGCGCGCAAGGATCCGACGCTCGAGGAGCCTCGCTGCGTATTCCAGCTGATGCGCAAGCACTTCGAGCGCTACGACCCGGACAGTGTCTGCAACATCACCGGAACCCCGCTCGACACCTACCTCAAGGTCTGCGATCAATACACTTCTACCTTTGCAACGGGCCGTGCGGGAACCTGGCTATACGCCATGGGAACGGCGCAACACAGCCACGGAACGCAGAACATCCGCACCTACGCGATCCTGCAGCTCCTACTCGGCAACATCGGGATCGCGGGCGGCGGCGTGAACGCGATGCGCGGCGAATCGAACGTGCAGGGATCGACCGACCAGGGCCTCTTGTTCGCCAACCTGCCCGGCTACCTCAAGATTCCGGTCGAAGCCGATGGCGATCTGGAAGGCTACCTCGATCGCGTGACGCCGAAGCCCACGGACCGCGACAGCGTCAATTGGTGGGGCAACACACCGAAGTACGTCATCAGTCTGCTCAAGGCCTGGTGGGGCGAGCACGCGCGCCGCGAGAACGATTTTGCTTTCGACCATCTGCCCAAGATCGGAGCGGGCTTCGAGGGCTCGGGTTACTCGTATATCCCGCTCTTCCAGGCGATGTTCGCGGGCCAGATCAAGGGTGCGTTCTGCCTCGGGCAGAATCCGGCCGTGGGCGGCCCGAATGCAAAGCTGGCCCGTGAGGCTCTCGACAAGCTCGAATGGTTGGTCGTCGCCGACCTCTTCGAACACGAGACCGCCACCCACTGGATGCGCCCCGGCGTCGATCCGTCGTCCATTCAGACCGAGGTGTTTCTGTTGCCCGCTGCCGCGTCGATCGAAAAAGAGGGCAGCATCGTCAACAGCGGTCGCTGGATGCAGTGGCGCTACACGGCAGTTTCGCCACCGGGAAGCGCAAAGGCCGACCTCGACATCGTCGACGGCCTCGTGCGCGCATTCAAGACGGCCTACTCCGATGGTGGAGTCTTTCCGGATCCAATCCGCGAACTCAAGTGGGACTACGGCACGTCGGGCCACGTCGATCCGCATCAGGTGGCAAAGGAAATCAACGGTAATTATCTCGTCGACGTCGAGAACGCGGATGGGACGGTTTCCAAGGCGGGCACCCAGGTGGCTGGCTTCGCTGCGCTGCGCGATGACGGCTCGACGGCCAGCGGTAACTGGCTCTACTGCGGGAGCTATACCGAAGCCGGCAATCTCGCCGCACGCCGTGATTCGACAGACGCGCTGAACGGGATCGGCATCCACCCGAATTGGGCCTGGGTGTGGCCGATGAATCGCCGCATCCTCTACAACCGCTGCTCGGTCGACCTCGAGGGCAAGCCCTACGATCCAGAGAAGTGGGTGATCCGCTGGAACGCCGAGTCGAAGAGCTGGGAAGGCGATGTGCCCGACGGAGGCATGCCGCCCGGCGCGCCGCCCTACATCATGCTGCCGGGCGGCGTCGCGCAACTCTACGCGCCCGAACTCGTCGACGGACCGCTACCCGAGCACTACGAGCCGGTCGAGAGCCCCATCCGCAATCCGCTTTCTTCCCAACAGTACAACCCCGCGGTCAAGATATGGGATTCGACGACATTCGACCGGCTGGGCGGCCCGGAGGAATTCCCCATCGTCGCCACCACCTATCGCGTCTCGGAACACTGGCAGACCGGCGCCATGAGTCGAAACATGCCCTGGCTCGTCGGCCTGATGCCCGATGCCTTCTGCGAGATCGGCACCCATCTCGCGCGCAACAAGGGCATCGAAAACGGAGATCGCGTAAAGATCCGCTCGGCGCGCGGCGAGGTCGAGGTCTATGCACTCGTGACCGAGCGCTTCCAGCCCTTCTTCGTCGGCGGGCGAGTCGTGCATCAGATCGGAATTCCGTGGCATTGGGGATGGGCGGGGCTCGCGCCCGGCGACAGCGCGAACGTGCTCACAGCCAACGTGGGAGATCCCAATACGATGATCCCCGAGTACAAGGTCTTCCTATGCGATCTGCAGCTCGAGCGGAAGCGAGAGCGAGGTGACGCTTGATGGCCGAAAAGGCGATGATTCAGGACAACACGCGCTGTATTGGCTGTCGCGCCTGCATGATTGCCTGTAAGGAGTGGAACGACCTCGGCGCCGATGTGACCGATTTCTTTGCCAGTGATGGCTATCAGAACCCTCGCGACCTCAACGAGAACAACTACACGCTGATCACCTACCGCGAAGAGCCCGCCGAGGCCCAGTGGGTGTTCGGAAGGCTGCTGTGCATGCACTGCGCGTCTCCCGCTTGTGCGTCGGCTTGCCCGACGGGAGCGCTGCAGAAACTCGCCAACGGCGCGGTGGAGCTGACCGAGTGGCGCTGCATCGGTTGCCGCTATTGCATGCAGGCCTGTCCATTCGTGATTCCGAAGTTCGACTACGGCAGCGTTTTTCCCAAGATCCACAAATGCACATTCTGCTCGGATCGGCTCGAGGTTGGCTTCGCACCCGCCTGTGCCAAGGTCTGCCCCACCCACGCGATCGAGTTTGGCGACCGCGACGAGATGCTCAGCAAGGCGAAGCGCCGAATCGCGGATGCGCCCGGCCGCTACGTGCCGCATGTCTACGGCGAGACGGAGGTCGGCGGCACGAACGTCTTTCACCTGTCTTCGGTGCCCTTCGAGAAGCTGGGTTACGAGACCGGGCTCCCACACGAGCCCCTGCCCGACCTCACGCACAAATCGATGCGCTTCGTACCGCGTATCTTCTTCAGCCTGCTCGGAGCCTTCGGCCTCATGGCGTGGATCGTCCGCCGGAGAAACGAGCGCATGGGCATCGCGGAGGACCACTGAACGATGGAGGCGCGGCGATCCATCTTTCGTTGGAAGTCGACCCTGGTCGCGATCGCGATCATCGGCGGGACCTTCACGCTGGCGCGATTTGCCTTCGGGATCGGTGCCATTGCCAACGTCAACAACGCCTACCCGTGGGGTTGGTGGGTGGGTTTTGGCGTCCTGAGCTTCATCGCCTTCGGCGGCTGCGGCTTCACGCTCGCGCTCCTCGTCGAAATCTTCGGACAACATCGCTACGCGCCGATGGTGAGACCCGCGATTACGATGGGATTGCTTCTCTATCTCGGCTATGTCGTGATCCTGATGATCGAGCTCGGCCGACCGTGGATGGGCTGGATCATCTTCTTCTCGTGGCAACCCACATCCGCGCTCTTCGAAGTGGCGTGGTGTGCCACGCTCTACACGACCGTGTTGATCATCGAGTTCGGCAGCGTCGCCGCGAATCACTACCGCTGGCGCCGTTCCGCGCGAATTCTGGGAATGGTCTATCTGCCCGCCGTCGTAGTCGGCGTGAGCCTCTCGCACCTTCACCAGTCGTCGCTCGGGACGCTGCTCACCATCGTGCCGCTGAAGGTGGATTCGCGTTGGTGGTCTGAAGTCTTGCCGGCCACTTTCCTGACTTCATCCTACATGGCGGGTCTGTCGCTCGTGACCATCGAGCACGTACTCGCTACCCATTACCTGCGCCTGAAACCCCGGGTTGATCTGCTGGGCGGCCTGGCTCGCTTCCAGATCGGATTGATCGTAATCTTCCTGACGCTGCGCATTGGAAGTCTCGTTTACGAAGGTGCTACCGACGCCGCGCTTCGATTCGATTGGCTCTCCTTCTTGCTCTGGACCGAGATCATCGTCGGGTTCCTGGTCCCGCTGGCGCTCTTTTCGATCCCCGACGTCCGGCAAAACAAGTGGGCCCTCTTCGCCTCGTCGTGCCTTCTCGCCGGAGGCATCCTCCTCACGCGCCTCAATACTGCGGTTTTCGGCATGCGCGTAAAGCATTGGGAGAGCTACCAGCCCGCGATCGGCGAATACGCGACCACGTTCGGCGTACTGGCCACCCTCGTTTTGATCTACGGCTTCGCAGTGCGTCGACTTCCGATTCACCGCGAGGAACCACTCGACGAGGATCCCGCTCCTGGGATCGCGCCGCACGCCGCAAAGGCAGCTGTGTAGATGGCCAAGAGCAGCAACGCGCGCATGGGCACTTTCGCCGTCTTTGGCGTCGCCGTGCTCGTCAACCTGGTTCTCTCGATCTTTCTGCTCGATCAGGTGCGGCGCACTCGCCAGGAGGTAAGCGATCTATCGAGAGAACTCGCGAGCAAGCAGGACGTGGCGATGTTGCGCCCCCTGCGCGTGAACGAGATTCTCGAGCGGCGCTGCACGCGCTGCCACACCGACCAGCGCTTCGCCAAGCTGACGGGCATGGGTCGACCCGAGATCCTCGAAACGATCCAGCGCATGCGCGAGCACCCCGGTTCGAACATCCCCTCGAGCGAGGTGCGCGAAATCCAGGCGGCACTACTCGTCTTTCGCTGTATAGCGTGCCATGGCGAAGGCGTGCTGAGCCAGATCGTGTTGATGCCTCCGGAGGATCGCGTTCGCTTCCTGCGCGACAAGGTTCGAATGCCCGACTCGGGCTTTCGAACGGATCAGGTGGGTGAGTTGCTCAGGGCATTCGAGACGCTCGTTGACCGGCCGAAAAACTGAGCGCTGTGCCTTTCTTCGCTCGTCGCTGCGAATGAACTAACAGTAGACGAAAAGGATGTGGGCGGCGCCCGAATCGCTCGCGGCATTCGCAGTGCCGCAACACATCCGCATTACCCGTGCAGTTTCGAACGCTTGTGGAACGGGATGCGTGACGCGCGGCACGAAGTGCAGTGAATCGTTGGTCGACGAGTCTGCAGGCGCCCGGATTTCTGGAGAGTGGATCCGGTGCGCTCTTCCAAGGAGACTTTCATGTTCAGCATCAATCGCTACACACGCGTCGCGGCATTCGCTGCGATCTTCCTTTCGGTGGGCTGCACGTCGACTTCGCCCACACCCGACCTGGGCGCGCAGGAGGAGCGCAAGCCGACTACCGAGGCGAGCAAGCCCGACGTCGTGGCCCCCCGCCCGGTGTCCGTGTCACTCGATCCCGTGTACTTCGACACCGATCAGGCCGTGCTGCGGCTCGCCACGCTCGATCTGCTGAAGGGCTATGCAAAATCGATCATCGAACATCCCGAGTGGGGAATGGTCACGATCGAAGGGCACTGCGATGAGCGCGGCAGCGACGAGTACAACCACAAGCTGGGTCGGCGTCGCGCCGCCGCCGTGGAGCGTTATCTGGTGGAGATGGGCGTTCCACCCGAACGCATCAGTACCCGAACTTTCGGCTCGGACAGACCCGCAGTGGTCGGTCACGATGAGAGCGCCTGGCGCCACAACCGCAGGTCTGAACTCCAGCTCGAGGTGAGCCTTTCCGCCAGTCTCTGATTCGAGCGGCCAGAACCGAGATGAGGCGGGTCCCTCTCGTGCGAGCGGAAGGGACCCGGCCTCGTTTGGAAGGCAATGGCTCGTCGTTGGGGCGCCCCTGTGGCTGGCTCAGCGACGAGCCCGCTCTTCGGTCGGATTGCCGGCGAGCCATTCGATCAGGCGCTCTCGTTTGGCCTCGTGTAGGTGAGGTGATTCGAGTGCGATTTCGGCGGCTCGGCGGGACGCTTCCGGGTTGATCTCCCGCCCCTCCTGGAAGATGCGCAGCGCGACGCCGGGATGGAGTCCGGAGTTGCGCGGATCTACGGCGTGTCGCACAGCTGTACGCAGGTAGCCCATCAGTGTCTGGCGGTCGTCCGGACCGTCGTCATTCGAATGCGCGAGGCGCTCCTTCAGGGCGGGCAGGATCGTCGCGATCGCGATCGGCGAGACGAGCGCGTCCGGCGCTTGCTTGACGAGTTCGAGCCAGTGCTGGGCGGCCAGCTGCGTCTCTCCGCTGGCGGCGCGGGTCTCGACGAGTTTTACCCCGGCCCGGCTCGCAATGTCGCCGCGGCCGAAAGCCAGCGCGAGGTCCCAATAAGAGAGGGCGACGCTCGGGTCATCCGGGCGTCGATCGAACTCTTCGTTGAAGAGCCAGAACGCGGCCTCGAGGTTGCCGCGCTCGCGCGCTGCGATGGCGTGCTGCTGGGCGGCGGGCATGCGCAGATCCTGCACCGCTGCGATGAGCCGCTGAGCAGCGAGATCGACCTGCCGTGAGATGCGGCCCATCCCGTCGACCACTCGAGAGGTGAGTTCTTCGGTGCGATGGACCAGGTCCGCGGCGCCCTTTTCTACGGGTGATTTGACGCTTGCAGTTGCTCTCGCCATCTTGCTCCCACTCGGCCGCCTTAGCTAAAGCTCGCGTCCGAGGACCGTAGGATCGGCGATCCTGCGGCGCTCGGCCGTGAGCCGGGTCACGGAAGGCGAGAGTTGCCGGCGAGTTTCACATCGATGAGGCGGCCGCCCGATGCGATTCCGGCCTCGTCCTCCCGCTCGACTGGGCATCTTCCAGATGCAACTTCACGACGCCTGGAGACTTTATCCTCTCATTGTTAGGCCGAAGCAAATTTCGAACGATCTGAATTTGTCTCGAAGCAAAAGACAGCAGAATGTGTTTTGGTGATGTAGCGCACAGGAAGTTTTGATGTGCATTTGATTTGCTAGGCGAGAGTGAGCGCCGTCACATATGCAGCCTACAGGTAGGCCGAAGGTTTCGTAGGAAGATCTTTGGAGACCCTACTCGTGACAGCCCCCCACCTTCCGGCACAGCTGTGTCGACATCGAATTGAAGCCCCGGCTCCGTCTGCATGCGAACGCGTCGAGCGGAGTTTCGCCTGCCGTTTCGTCTTTGGGCTTCTCAGCGCAATTGCGCTGCTCCTGCTCGCCAGCGCCGGCGGCGCTGTTGCCGAAACGCAATCCGTGACCAAAGAGCAGATGCAGAGCCTGGATGAGCAGATTCAGGAGATCAAGTCGGACGCACTCGACATCGCTGCGGAACTCAGCGGACTCGAGGAGAAGCTGCTGTATCCGTCCAACACCCAGGTCGCCGTATTCGTCTCCCTATCAGAAAGGGAGAACTTCCGTCTCGACTCGGTCCAGATCCAGATCGATGGCGAGCGGGTCGCCCATTACATCTACAGCTTCAAAGAACTCGAGGCGCTCGAGAAGGGCGGCGTGCAGCGGATCTACACCGGAAACATTTCGACGGGTGAACATCAGCTCGACGTCTCCATTGCCGGAAAATCGAGCGGTGGCAAAGAACTCGAGGCGAGCGAGAGCTTCAGCTTTCGCAAGGATGTCGAGCCGAAGCTCGTCGCGATCACACTGGCGGGGCAGGAGTTCGGCGAACCCCGCATCGAGCTCGGAGGCTGGTAGACCGTGGCGTTTGGCTTGACAACCCGGAAGCTTCTGATCGCGCTGGCGACGCTTCTGCCCGTTGGCTCGGCTACGGGCGCCGAGCGCGGGGATCCGTATTTCGGAGAGGCGCTCTTCCACGCCTATCAATCGCGCTTCTTCGAGGCGCTGGAACGCCTCGATACTGAAATCGGACAACATTACGGGATCGACGAGCCCGAGTTGGACTCTCTCCATCCCTTCATCGATCACGCGGAGTTCTCGGTCGGCGACTTCGAGCTCAATTATCGGATGCACAACCGGGCGGGACGCGCGATCCGCGCCATTCTCGAGGGCAAGGTCGAAGAGCCCGTTCGCAACGAAGCGGCATTTCGGCTGGCAAAAATCCACTTCCAGAAGGACCAGCCCGAGCAGGCCCTGATTGCCCTCGATCGAATCACGGGCCGGATCCCGGAGAAGATTCGCGGCGATGTCGACTTCCTTCGCGCCAACATCTACCTCGCGACCAATCGATCCTCTGACGCGGTCGACGTGCTGCGCGATCTACAGGATTACGAAGAGCTGAAGGGCTTCTCTCGTTACAACTTCGGCATCGCACTGCTGCGTGATGGCCGCAGCGAGGAGGCTGCTCGGGAACTCGACCGCGCCGGGCAGGTGCTGTCCGACGATCCCGTCACCCTCGCAATCCGAGACAAGTCGAATCTGGTGCTCGGCACCCTGCAATCCGAAGCATCCGACTTCGGATCGGCGCAGCTCTCACTCGACCGGGTTCGACTCGACGGCCCGTTCTCCAACCAGGCTTTGCTGCGAGCGGGATGGGCAGAGGCTTCGGCGGAGAACTTCGAGAGAGCGCTGGTTCCCTGGAGCATCCTGGCCGAGCGCGAGCCCACCGACACGGCGGTGTACGAGGCCATGCTTGCGCTTCCCTATGCGTACAGCCAGCTGAATGTTCACGGCCGCGCGGCCGTCTTGTATGAACGGGCTGCCGAGACCTTCGGCGGCGAAATCGACAAGGTGAAAGCCTCGATCGAGAGCATCCAGACAGGTCGGTTTCTCGAGGCGCTCGCTCGCGAAGAAATCCGACAAGATCGGGACTGGGTGGTCCGCCTGCGCAGCCTGCCGGAAGCCCCCGAGACGTTCTACCTGCTCTCGCTGATGGCCTCGCACGATTTCCAGACTTCGCTTCAGAACTATCTGGATCTCGGGGATCTGCGTTCGAAGATCGTTTCGTGGCAGCGAAGCCTCGATTCGTTCGAGGACATCATTCGCCTGCGGCAAGCGTACTACGAACCGCTGCTGCCGGAGATCGATCGCCAGTTCAGAAAGCTCGACGCGCAGGTTCGATTGCGACAAGAGCAGCGCAAGTACATCGATCAACGGCTGCAGCAGATGCTGGTCGTCCCGAATCCGAACGCGCTGGCGACGTCGGAAGAGCGACAGATCGAAGCGCAGCTCGCTCGGCTCGAGGCCAAATTGGGCGAATCGAACGATCCCGAATCGCAGCCGATTCTGAAAAGGATCGCTCGGCTCAGGGGCGCGCTCAGTTGGGAAATCGAAACGCAGTATCACCAGCGGCTCACCGATGCGCACGAGCATCTGCGTGAACTGAATCGAGAGATGGAAAGGTTGACCGCTCAGTACGACGCTTTCGTGAGGGCGCGGCAGGCCGCGACGCACAGTTACGTCGGGTATGAGATTTCGATCAATCGCCTACGCGTGCGCGCTGCCGAGGCGCTCGAGCGCATGGAGCGGCTGATCGCCCAGCAGGGACACGCACTCGAAACCGTCGCAATCAATGAGCTGAATGGGCGCCGAGCACACCTCGAGGCCTATCAGAACCAGGCGCGCTTCGCGTTCGCGGACAGCTATGACCGCGCCGCGAAGGCACAGGTCCGGTGAGGTCGAACGAGCAATGCGCCGCACTCACACAGCCTGGCTTCTCGCCCCGATCCTCGTTGCCGCCTGCGCGAGTCCCGACCGGCATACGCTGGCCGAGCTTCGCGGCGTCGAGCCCGACATGACGGAAGTGCGGATCGAAAAGGGCCTGGACCAGGCCATGCTCGGTTACCGGAGCTTTCTCGAGCAGGCACCCGAGTCTTCGCTGACTCCCGAAGCCATGCGTCGTCTGGCCGATCTCAAGCTCGAGAAGGAGTTTGGAATCTACGGGAGCGGCGGCGGGGAGCTCGTCGAGCTTCCAGCCCCCGAAGTGGATCCGGTCCGGGTCGAAGACAGGAGCGATGCGCGGCAGCGCGATTCGATCTCGGATGCCGCAGAGCGCGCGGAATCCGAGCGAGATTTCGAACAGCGCGCGATCGCCGAAGCCGGCGTGCCGCATGCCGAACAGAGCGCCGCTCTCGAGCTGCCCGGTGGAGAGAAGGTCGCGTGGTCGGGCCCGTTGGAGGCCATCGAACTCTACGACCAGCTGCTGGAAACCTACCCAAATTACCAGCACAACGACCAGGTTCTCTATCAGAAGGCGCGCGCCTTCGACGAGCTGGGTCGAAATGACGAGGCGATCGGGGTGATCGAGCGCTTGATCGCCGAGTATCCGAACTCTCGTTACATCGACGAGGTTCAGTTCAGGCGCGCCGAATATTTCTTCGTGCGCAGGAACTACTTCGAAGCCGAGCACGCCTACGCGGCGATCACCCAAAAAGGCCCGAACTCCGACTACTACGAGCTGGCTCTGTACAAGCTCGGATGGGCGCTCTACAAGCAGGAGCTCCACGAAGAAGCGTTGAAGGAATACATCGCGCTGCTCGACTACAAGGTTTCCACCGGCTACGACTTCGATCAATCCGAAGACGAAGCCGCCGAACGCCGGATCGCCGATACCTATCGCGTCATCAGCCTGAGCTTCTCCAACATCGGTGGATCCGAAGCCGTGGAGAAGTATTTCGCCGCGAACGGGCGCCGGAGTTACGAAGATCGCGTCTACAGTCATCTGGGCGAGTTCTATCTCGAGAAACTCCGCTACAACGACGCCGCCGCAGCTTATCAGACATTCGTGGGGCTTCATCCGCTGCATCGCGCCGCACCGCATTTCAGCATGCGGATCGTGGAAATCTACGAGGCGGGCGACTTCCCGATCCTGGTACTCGAGTCGAAGAAGGCGTTCGCGGCGAGCTACGGCCTGCAGTCCGAGTACTGGAAACACTTCGACGCCGACGATTCGCCCGAGGTCCTGAGCTACCTGAAGCGCGATCTCGAAGACCTCGCGACCCACTACCACGCGCAATATCAGGCGCCGGAACTCGCGGAAGAGAAAGCGGCAAACTTCGGGGAAGCGCTCCATTGGTACCGCGCCTATTTCGCATCCTTCCCCAAAGATGTGGAGGCGCCGGCCGTCAACCAGCGAATGGCCGATCTGTTGCTCGAGAACGGGGATTTTGGCGCGGCCGCGCGAGAATACGAGCGAACGGCCTACGAATATCCCGAGCACGAAGAGGCCGCTGCTGCCGGGTATGCGGCCATCTACGCGCATCGAGAGCACGAGAAGGCCGCGCGCGACGCGGAACAGAGCGCCGCGAGACGAGACGCGGTGACGAGCACCTTGCGTTTCGTGGACGCCTTCCCGGATCACGAACACGCAGCCGTCGTGATGGGAGCCGCCGTCGACGACCTATACGACATGAAGGAGTTCGCAAACGCAATCGCGGCGGGGCAACGGCTGATCGAAGCCTATCCAGATGCCGATCCGGCGGTCCGCCGCTCCGCGTGGGTCGCCATCGCCCACTCCCACTTCGACCTCTCGAGCTTCGCGCAGGCCGAGCACGCCTACGAGCGCGTGTTGGAGATGACCTCGACAGACGACGACTCCCACCAGGCCATCGTGGACAACCTCGCCGCGGCGATCTACAAGCAGGGCGAAGCGGCCGACTTCGCGGGCGACCATCGCACGGCCGCAGATCACTACCTTCGGATCACGCAGTCCGCACCCACCTCCGCGATCCGGCCCGCGGCCGAGTACGACGCCGGCGCCGCGCTCATTCGCCTCGAGGATTGGGCCGCAGCCGCCACCGTATTGGAAGCGTTCCGCGAAACCCACCCGGAACACGAGTTGAATCACGAGGCCACCGTGCAGATCGCCTCGATTCGACGCGAACAGGGAAACCTCTCGCGCGCCGCCCAGGAGTACGAGCGAGTCGCGCGAGAAGCCGAAGACCCCGAGCTGCGCGGCGAGGCCATGCTCGTCGCCGCAGAGTTGTATCAGGACTCGGACGAACTGGATCGAGCCGTAGCGGTGTATCTGGCCTACGTCGAAGAGTTTCCCAAGCCGATCGAGATCGCCGTCGAGACGCGTTTCACCATCGCCGGGATCTACACGGCGCTCGAGGATGAAGCAGCCTATCGCGAGCAGCTGCGGCAGATCATCGCGACCGACGCATCCGCGGGAACAGAGCGCACCGACCGCACCCGGTTTCTCGCGGCGCGTTCCGCCCTGGTCTTTGCGGAGGATCAGTTCCAGCGATCGACCGAGATCGAACTGGCTCAGCCCTTCGAGCAGAATCTGCAGGAAAAACAGCAGCAGATGGATGCCGCACTGAAAGCGCTCGGCGGCCTGGTAGATTACGAAGTTGCAGAAGTCACGGCGGCGGCCACGTTCTACATGGCAGAGCTCTACTCCGACTTCGGCCGCTCGATGCTCGAATCGGAGCGCCCCGCGGATCTCGATCCCGCCGAACTTCAAGACTACGAGATGGTTCTCGAAGAAGAGGCCTTTCCCTTCGAAGAGAAGGCGATCGCAGTCCACGAAAAAAACCTCGAGCTGATGGGATCGGGGATCTACAACGTCTGGATCGAAAAGAGCCTCGGCAAACTCGCGGTTCTGATGCCCGGTCGCTACGCGAAGTTCGAATCCAGCAGCGGCTTGATCGCTTCGCTCGACGCCTATCAGTACCGGATTCCGCGTGCGCCCGTAAGCGGCGCGGAAGACCCGGCGCTCGATGGCGCGACCGAATCGGATGAACAATCGCAAGAACCGAGTGTCGACACAGACGTTGATCGGATACTCGAAGAACACGCAGCGGATCTAGTGGGGGCGGGGTGAGTCATGTCGGCGCTCGTTGAATGCCTATTTGGATCCAGATTGTTCCGGCTGGTTTGCGCTTGCGCGTGCAGCGCGAGCCTGTTTGCGTGCTCGACCTCTGGAACGAATCACCCCTCGGCGGTCGAGATCCAGGACGAGAGCGGATTCACCATCAGCGAAAAGGTGAGCGTCAGCTCCGGCGTGCGAGACCAATTCAACACTGCCATGCGCCTGCTCGAGCAGGAGCAATACGATCGCGGAATCGCCCTGCTCGCCGACGCGACGGAAGCCGCGCCGAATGTGACCTCACTGCACATCGATCTCGCAATCGCGTACGGCAAGATCGGCGACTACGAGCACGCCGAGGCGAGCATCAAGAGGGCCTTGCAGCTCAATCCGCGTCACCCCGTCGCACACAACGAGCTGGGAATCATCTATCGCAAGACGGGGCGCTTCGAGAGCGCTCGCAAGAGCTACGAGAGCGCGCTCGAAGTGTATCCGGATTTCCACTTTGCCCGAAGGAATCTCGCGATCCTCTGCGATCTATACCTGGGCGATCTGGGTTGTGCGCTCGAGAACTACGAGGCGTACAGCGAGGACGTCACGGACGACGAGATGGTCGCCATTTGGATCGCCGACCTACGCGATCGGATTGGAGAATAGGAGGAAGCATGTTGCGAACAACTTTCTGCTGTCTGGTTCTGTTGTTCATTGCCGGCGCCGCCGGCGGCGAGGACACGACCAATCAGGCCGACAAGCTGCTTTCGGGGATGTCGATCGTCGGAAACGATGAAGCGCCCAAATCTCTCGTCATCGTGCCGTGGAAGAGTTCGGAGCTGGGGGATGCGCTCGGTTTTTCTCGCGCTCTCGATGACGGGCGCCAACCCGTAGACCGGGAGGTATTCAAGAGGCAACTCGATTACTACCAGATCAGGTTGAGTACCGCGTCAATGCGCGTTTCCAAGGAGAAGTAGCGTCAAGGGACGCTGAACGCTCGTTACATCCGGGAGGATTTAGTCATGGATTTCATCTATTCGATCGTCGGGTTCTTCGTGACGGGAGGTCCGTTCATGTACCCGATTCTGATCGTGTTCGCCGTCGGTGCTGCGATCGCGATCGAACGTTACGTCACGCTGAGCATGGTGACCGCGAAGAATCAGAGCGCGTGGAATCAGGTTCAGGCCGCGCTCATGAATGGTGACTTCGACAAGGCGCGCGAGATGACCCGCGAGGACGACTCGACCATCTCGCAACTCCTGAGCATGGGCCTCGCCCGTCAGGGAGCCGTGCGCCGGCGCGAGGACATCGAGATCGCGATGGAGGAGGGCATGATGGAAATCATCCCTCAACTCGAGAAGCGCACGCCCTACGTCGGGCTCGCCTCCAGCATCGCGACGCTGCTGGGTCTGTTGGGCACCATCATGGGCCTGATCCAGGCATTCACGGCGGTCGCCAACGCGAACCCCGCCGAGAAGGCCGACCTGCTGTCGGCCAGCATCTCGGTCGCGATGAATACGACTGCGTTTGGTCTGATGGCGGCGATTCCGCTGTTGATCACGAGTTCGGTCCTCACGAGCAAGGCGGGCGCGATCATCGACAGCCTCGAGATGGCTTCGGTGAAGGCGCTCAACGTCATCACCGCGCTGGCCAAGCGCCAGGTGGCGGTGTAACCCTCATGGCAAGAGCACACCATTACCGGCGTCGCCACAAGGTCGTGCCCGAGCT
>JAFDBP010000186.1 GCA_019313245.1 Deltaproteobacteria bacterium | reverse complement strand
GAAATCCTCAAGGGCCTCGACCTGGTGGTCGGTGCCGGCGAGGTGCACGCCATCATGGGACCGAACGGTTCGGGCAAGAGCACGCTCGCAAATGTCCTGTCCGGGCGACCGACGGTGGAAGTGACGGCGGGGAGCGTGCTCTACCAGGGTCGGGATCTGCTCGAACTCGCGCCCGAAGACCGCGCGAAGGAAGGCATCTTCCTCGCCTTCCAGTATCCCGTGGAGATTCCCGGGGTTTCGAACGCCTACTTCATGAAGGCCGCGCTCAATGCCGCTCGCAGCCACCGAGGCGAAGACGAACTCGACGGGATGGACTTCCTCGAGTTCGCGCGCAAGAAGATGAAGCTCGTCGAGTTCGACGAGGCGCTGCTGAACCGCGCGGTCAACGAGGGCTTTTCGGGTGGCGAGAAGAAGCGCAACGAGATCCTCCAGATGGCGATTCTCGAGCCGCGCCTCGCGGTGTTGGATGAGACGGATTCGGGCCTCGACATCGACGCGCTGCAGGTGGTCGCCAACGGCGTCAATGCACTGCGATCACCGGATCGCTCGGCGATCGTGATCACCCACTACCAGCGATTGCTCGACTACGTGGTGCCTGATTTCGTGCACGTACTCGCCAACGGCCGCATCAAACACTCGGGTGGACGCGAACTCGCCCACGAACTCGAGAAGAAGGGCTACAGCTGGCTCGAAGTGGCGCCCCCCGCGGAGGCGGCCGCACCGTGACGACGCTGGACACCGCACAAGCGCACTTCGTCTCCCGCTTCGGAGACTGCGAATCCCGGTTGGCCGACGCGGGCCCCGAATGGCTCGCCCCGATCCGACGCGCCGCGATCGAGCGCTTCGCGGAGCTCGGCTTTCCGACCCGCAGAAACGAGGCCTGGAAATACACGAGCGTTGCGGACATCGCTGTGGCGTCGCTCGATCCCGAGCCGCCGGCGCGCGCCGGCGTTTCGCGCGAAGACATCCGCGCGCTGCTCGGAAGCGAAGCCTCCCACGAGTGGTTCGTCTTCGAAGACGGCCGCTTCGCGCCGGAACTCTCGTCTGGTGAAACGCTTCCCCCAAACGTAGAGGTCGAGGGACTCGCGAGCGCACTCGGCAAGCACCCGGAGCTGATTCGCCCACTGCTCGACCGTGCCGATCTGCTCGACCGGCCCTTCGCCGCGCTGAACGACGCCTTCCAACGCGACGGAGCGTTCATCCGGGTTGCGGGGGGCGCCTCGCCGCAGCGACCGATCCAGCTGCTCTTCGTCGCGAGCCCCGCTGCTTCCGGCCGCGTCGCAAATCCGCGCAACATCATCCAGATCGAACGCGGCGCGATGGCCGCGGTCATGCTGCGATTCGAATCCCTCTGCAAAGACGTCTACTGGACGAACGCGATGACGCAGATCCTGCTCGAAGAGAACGCCGAACTCGACCTGCTCACCGTTCAGTCGGAATCAGACACCGCGTATCACTTTTCGTCGGTCGACGTCCGCCAGAAACGCGACAGCCGCTTCCGCTCTCACCACATCGCTCTCGGCGGCGCGCTCGCCCGCAGCGAGATCTACGCGCGACTCGACGCACCCGGCGTCGATTGCACGCTGAACGGGCTGTTTCTGGGTGACGGCCACCAGCACCACGACAGCCAGACCACGGTAGACCACGCGAGCCCGCACGGAACGAGCCGCGAACTCTACAAGGGAATCCTCGGCGACCATTCCCGCGGAGTCTTCAACGGATCCGTGCTGGTGCGCCCGGATGCCCAGAAGACGAACGCGCAGCAATTCAATCCGAATCTACTGATTTCGGACGACGCCCAGATCAACACCAAGCCGACCCTCGAAATTTCTGCAGACGACGTCAAGTGCAGCCACGGCTCGACGGTCGGTCGCCTCGACGAGGACGCGCTGTTCTATTTGCGCGCCCGCGGCGTCGACGAGCGAGCAGCGCGACAGATGCTGACCGTCGCGTTTGCATCGGAAATCGCCAACGCCGTCCCGCAGGACTCGCTGCGCGCTCAGGTCGAGCAATTGATCGCCGCAAAACTCGAACGAAGCCGATCCGCGATGAAGACTGCGGGGCGTTCGCCGGAGGATCCGCTGTGAGCACTGCAGAGAGGCTGGCGCTACGCGACGAGGGATTCGATCCGGCGCGTGCAAAGAAGGATTTCCCGATTCTGCAGAACACGGGCCTGATCTTTCTCGACAGCGCGGCGAGCGCCCAGAAACCCCAGTGCGTGATCGACGCGATCGCGGATTGTTACAGCCGCGATTACGCGAACATCCATCGCGGCGTCTACGAGCTCTCCGCTCGAGCGACTGCCAAATTCGAAGCGGCGAGAAAGACCGCCCAGCTGTTCATCGGCGCCGCCGAAGCCCGCGAAATCGTGTTCGTGCGCAACACCACCGAAGCGATCAACCTGGTCGCTTCGACCTACGGCCGGCAAAACGTCGGCCCGGGCGACGAAGTGTTGATCACCGAAATGGAGCACCACTCGAACATCGTTCCCTGGCAGATGCTCTGCGAAGACAAGGGCGCCGCGCTCAGGGTTGCGCCGATGGACGATCGCGGCGCTCTGATGCTGGACGAGTTCAAAAAGCTGCTCAATCCGCGCACGAAGATCGTCGCGGTCGCCCACATTTCGAATGCGCTCGGGACCATCAACCCGGTGGAGGAGATCATCCGCCTCGCCCACGCACAGGGAGCCGTGGTCGCGATCGACGGCGCTCAAGCGATCCCCCATCAACGAGTCGACGTCGCGAGCCTCGATTGCGATTTCTACGCGCTGTCCGGCCACAAAGTCTTCGGGCCGACCGGCGTCGGCGTGCTCTACGGCAAGGCCGCGCTGCTCGAATCGATGCCGCCCTATCAGGGTGGGGGGTCGATGATCGAGACCGTCCGCTTCGAGAAGAGCACCTATGCGGACATCCCCCAGCGCTTCGAAGCCGGCACGCCCGACATCGGAGGAGTCGCCGGTTTTGCCGCCGCGCTCGACTACGTGAGCGACCTGGGCCTGGATGCGATCGAGCGTCACGAGCGCGAACTGCTCGCCTACGCGACGGATGCGCTGGCGGGGGTTCCGGGGCTGCGACTGATCGGAACGGCTCCGCAGAAGGCCGCCGTCATTTCATTCGAACTCGAAGGCGTGCATCCCCACGACGTCGGATCGATTCTCGATCACGAGGGCATCGCGGTGCGGACCGGCCATCACTGCGCACAGCCCGTGATGGAGCATTTCGGCGTCCCTGCGACCGTGCGCGCCTCATTCGCGCTCTACAACACCCGGGAAGACATCGATGCGCTCGTTCGAGCGTTACAGACCGTTCGGGAGCTATTCAAATGAGTTCAGACCTTCGCGAGCTCTACCAGTCCGTGATCCTCGATCACAACAAACACCCGCGCAATTACTGCAAGCCCGCATGCACGAACCGAACCGCGGAGGGCGTCAACCCGCTCTGTGGCGACCAACTCACCATCTACCTGGACGTCGAGGACGGCGTCGTCAAAGATGTGGGCTTCAGCGGTACGGGGTGTGCGATTTCGACCGCCTCGGCGTCGCTGATGACACAGACCATCAAGGGGATGAAGATCGAAGAGGCCGAGCGCCTGTTCGAGGGGTTTCGCGAAATGGTGACTTCGGATCCGAAGTCGGATCCGCGAGGCGAGAACCTCGGCAAACTCTCGGTCTTCTCAGGAGTTCGGGAATTCCCGATGCGTGTGAAGTGTGCCACGCTCGCGTGGCACGCGATGAGCGAAGCGCTGCACGACACGGGCAAGACCGCAACGACCGAATAGGTAATCGCCATGACGGCCGATACGACAACCGATTCGACTGAAGCGACTCCTGCTGAGCGGGGAAATCCCGAGGCGATCCGCGAACAGGTGATCGAACAGCTGAAGACCGTCTTCGACCCGGAGATTCCGGTCAACATCTACGAGCTGGGATTGATCTACGGGGTTAGCGTCGATGCCGACGGCGCCACGCAGGTTGTGATGACGCTCACGACACCGATGTGCCCGGCCGCCGAAGAACTCCCGCCCGAGGTCGAGACCAAGACGCGCGCCGTTCCCGGCGTGACTTCCGTGCAACTCGACCTGGTCTGGGATCCGCCCTGGTCACCCGAAATGATGTCGGACGCCGCCAAGCTCGACCTAGGAATGATCTAGAACCCGCCCCGGCAGGGACGCGCAACGCCGCAAAGCGAAACCGAAGGATTCACCAACCAGCTGGGACCGACAGGTCCCAGCGACGCAAGTGAATCCGTAGGATTCACCAACCAGCTGGGACCGACAGGTCCCAGCGACGCAAGTGAATCCGTAGGATTCACCAACCAGCTGGGACCGACAGGTCCCAGCGCCAAAAGTGAATCCGAAGGATTCAGCGTGTAGCCGACTCGAGCCAGACCGCCTACGGTCCGCAGACGCATGATCCCGCTCGCCTTCTGCGGATTTCTGTGCCTCGGCCTCGTCCTGACCATGCTCGGTGCGAACCAGGACTACCTCGCGACGGATCTCGAACTCGATCTCGTGCGCACCGCATGGCTCGCATCGGCACTCGCACTGGGCCTGCTCGTCGGAACGCTCGGAGCGGGCCCCCTCTACGACCGATTGCCGCGAAAACCCCTCTTCGTCGCATCCATCCTGATGCCCGCAAGCGTACTCTTCGGCTTCGGATCCGACCTCGGCTTTCGAGAGGCCCTGTTCCGCTTCGCGTGGATCGGCCTGGGAGCGGGCGCCTACGACACGCTCTTCATCGCGGCGATCGCCGAGCGCTTCGGCGCGCGCTCGGCCAAACCGATGTCGCTGCTGCATACGGGTACCGCGACGGGCGCGATCATCGGCCCGTTGCTCGTCGCCGCAATCGCGACCCGATGGCACTGGGCGCTTTCCTTCCAGTTGATCGGAATCGTCCACATCGCACTCGCGGCAGCGGCCATGTGGCTGCGATTCCCCGCGCCGCCGCCCAGGGCGCGCCCCGCGAAGGCCGAGCGGCACTCCGCTCTCTCGCTCGCGATCGCCCCATTCGTGATCGTGGCCTTTGCCTACCTCGGCCTGGAAACCGCGATGAGCGTGTTTGCGATCCCCTTCGCGAGCGACGGTCTCGGGCTCGAGGTGATCCGCGGGCGGGCCGCGATCAGCAGCATGTGGTTCGGGTTGCTCGCGGGGCGACTCGGCGCGTTCGCGCTGCGCGGCAACCTCGACGGCCGCGTTCTGATCGCTGCCGGAATCTTTTGTTGCGCGGCGATCTCGATCGGCGCGGCGACCGGTATGCGCCAAATCGAACTGCTCTACTTCTGCGTCGGGCTCTCACTGGGCCCGGTCTTCCCCGTGACCATCGCGCTCGCGGGCCAGCGCTTTCCAAACGCTCTCGGTTCAGTCGTCAGCCTGGCCGTAGGGGTGGGGTCGATCGGGTGTTTCGCCGTTCCGTGGCTCACGGGTGCGCTCGGCGACCAGATCGGAATCGCAGCTGCAGTAAGATGGCTCGCGGGTTGGGCGATCATCGTCGCGCTCGGCGGTTTCGCGATTCTCCGCGGCCGAGCGCGCGCACATGCCGAGTGGACGCCATGATCCAATGTGCGCGCAGAGCGTTCGCGTAGACTGATCGATGAGTACCCGACGCACCGTATTCTATCTGCTCGTACTCGTACTGGGGTTTGCGATGTGGGGCCGCTTCGTAGAGTCGATGATCTTCTTTCCCGAACGGGGAGTCGCGCTGACCCCAGCGCAACTCGGCATCGACGGCGAGGAGATCTTCATCGAAACCGAGGATCGCGTTCGGATTCACGCCTTCTACCTGCCGGTGCCCGACGCGCGGCGCGCACTGCTGTTTCTCCACGGCAACGCGGGAACTGCCTCGCATCGCCTGCCCAATGCGGCTGAACTCGCGCGGCTCGGCTGCAGTGTGCTCTTGCTCGACTACCGCGGTTACGGATTGAGCGAGGGCAAGGCCTCCGAAGCGGGCGTCTTCGCGGATGCCCGCGCCGGGCTGCGCCACCTGACCGAAGCGCTGGGCTTTGCGGAGAACCGAATCGTCGTATTCGGCAGGTCGCTCGGGGGCGCCGTCGCGGTCGACCTCGCACAGGATCGAGAACTGGCGGGACTCATTCTCGAAAGCACCTTTCCGTCCGTCGCCGACATCGTGTCGAGCGGGCCCGCGGGCGCGGCACTCGGCGCGCTCGCGGGCCGGCGATTCGATTCCGCCTCGAAGATCGGTCGGGTCCGAGCGCCGCTGCTCTTCTTCCACGGCGACCGCGACGAGATCGTCGATCTCGAACTCGGCCGCCGCCTGTTCGAACTGGCGCCGCAGCCGAAGGCCTTCGAAACCGTCCCCGGCGCAGGGCACAACGATCTCACCCAGGTCGGCGGACGCCCCTATTTCGAACGCATCCGCGAATTTCTAGAAGAGGTCGCCCCCTCGCGCTGACCGCAGCGGGCGGATCGGCTCTCGGAGCACCATCCAGGACCCAAGAATCTCTCTGATTTATTGAAAATGAATTTCATTTTCGTTATTATCACCCGATAAGCCCGAACAAGGGAGAACGGGGTCGATGCTGAGGCGCTCGTGGATCACTGGCCTACTGGTAACCGTGGTCTTTTTGCCACATTCCGCCACTGGAGAATCGCTCAGCGCCATGATCGGGCTGGACTCCGCGCTCAGCGAATACGGCATCGAGATCGAGGCCGTCTCGACCTCCGACTTCCTCTACAACGCGCGGGGCGGTCGCGAGAAAGACGGCACCATCCTGGGCAACTTCGACCTGACCTTCGAACTGGATACGCAAAGGGCCGGCGGCTGGGAGAACGGCACCTTCTTTCTCTACGCCCTCGGCAACTGGAACTCCGGTGGATTCGCCAGCGATTTCGTAGGCGACCTCCAGGTCACGAGCAACATCGAGGCGTCGCAAGCCGTTCGGCTCTACGAGGCCTGGTACGAGCATCGCTTCGCCTCCGACCGACTCTCGTTGCTCATTGGACTGCACGATTTGAACAGCGAGTTCTCCGCCATCGAGTACGGCTCGATGTTCGTCAACAGCTCGTTCGGCATCGGGGCCGACATCGCGCAGACGACGCCCTCCATCTTTCCCACGACGGCGCTCGCACTGCGCGCGCGAATCCAACCCACCGCTGACACCTACTTCCTAGCGAGCGTCTACGACGGCATACCGGGCGACCCAAGCGACTCGAAGCGCACGACCATCAAGCTCTCGAAGGACGACGGCATCTTTGCCGTGCTGGAGACCGGGTGGGAGCACGGCGAAGCGGGAAGTAGCGACTACTACAAGCTGGGCATCGGGAGCTGGCTGCACACCGCCGAGGTCGAGAACTTCGACGGCGAATTCCACGACCGAAACTTCGGCGTCTACCTGATCGGAGAGAAGACACTCTATTCCGAAGCCGCTGACGGACAGGGGCTCGGCGCATTCGTGCAATTCGGCTACGCGGACGAGAATCGCAATCAACTCGCCTACTACTGGGGCGCCGGCCTCCGCTACGTCGGACTGATTCCGGGGCGAGATCGCGACGAGTTCGGCGTGGCCGTGGCGAGCGCGTGGAATGGAGACGAATTCATCCGCTTTACGAGAGCGGTCGAATCGACTCCCGTCGAGCGCACCGAGACCGTGATCGAGGCGGCCTATCGGGCCGAGATCCTCCCGGGATTCGTTCTGCAGCCAGACCTGCAGTACGTCATCAATCCCAGCATGGATCCCTCGCTCGACAACGCCCTGCAGCTCGGGATCCGGGTCGAAATGTCCTTCTGATGCGCGAATGAAACCGCTCCGGGGCGAATGAGGCTCGATCAGCGACGCTCGCCAGAGCGCCGCGCCTTTGCTCTATCGATCGTCGGTTCGACGTTGCGCGGGCACGAGTGACTCGCAGAGTGCGAGCATCCCGGCGTCCTGCAGCGCAAAGAGGCGTTGGTCTTCGAATTCGGGATGCGAGGAGAACTTGACCACGACCGTCCGTGAGGGGTGGTGGATGAGCAGAATCTGACCGTTCACCCCGATGCCCTCGTAGATTCCGCGTTCCGCGTCGAAGATCCACCAGTTGTCGTGGTAGAACGCGTCCGGCTTTGCGGCGTCGTATTCGGGCGCATCCGCGTAGGCATCGATGAGTTCGGGATCGCGAATCCGCAGTCGCTCGAGCCATTTCGCAGGCACCAGCTGACGGCCCGAAAGCTTCCCGCCCGACAGACACATCTGGCCGAATCTCGCGAGGTCGCGCAGCGTCGTGCAAACACCGCCTTCGACGACCGAAAAATCCGCAGTGTCGATGATGATGTGCGCGTCGAACTCGGCGCCGATCGCAGACCAGATCTCGCGCGAGAACAGATCCGCAAAGCTCCCGCCGCCCACGCGCTCCAACACCCAACCGAGCACATCGCTTTCGAGGGATACGTAACGGAATGGCCCGCCGTGTTGGTGAGAATTGTCGATCGAGCGTATCCACGAAGCGGTGTCGGTGGGGATGTCGCGGCGCGAATGCGTCCGGTAGCCCGAGACGTCGCAAATCGCCATTTCGTCGTATTCGTAGTTCCAGCGCGTACCCGCGCGCATGTCGAGCAGATGCTGAATCGTGCAGCCCTCCCAAGAGGTACCGCGAAGTTCTTCGATGTAGTCGACGACAGCAGCTTCTGGTTTCACGAGGCCGCGTTCGACGAACACGCCGCA
This sequence comes from Deltaproteobacteria bacterium, assembly GCA_019313245.1. Taxonomy (GTDB): domain Bacteria; phylum Myxococcota_A; class UBA9160; order UBA9160; family SMWR01; genus JACZVU01. The sequence goes on along the minus strand of JAFDBP010000186.1, from coordinate 9,339 downwards.
GAGCGTCGCGTTCAGCGACTTCGAAACCGACATCAGCAGGTGGGTGTCCGACGGTTTCATCGCGTCCGCGTAGTACTCGTACAACACGACACCGTCGTGAAGCACGAGCAGGCCATCCGTGTAGGTGGATTCGAGCATCTGCGCGAGCGTGAACTCTCGGGCCTCGAACTCGAAGCCGAACGAATCGAGATTGCGCTCGGCTCGGGGCAGCTCGAGAACCGGGCCGTCACCGCGCGAGATGCGCTGCGTGCGAGTCAGTTCTGGCACCCGGATGAATCCCAGCCGATTGCAGGGTGCGTCGATCCAGTTTTCGGAGGTCACTTCCGATCGTTCGGGCACGCTTCACTCGCTGCTTGGGGGATGAATGGAGATCGAGCCGCATGATCGCATCCCGATTGCTCTCGCGCACCTGCGGGATTTGGCAGCCGCGGCGAGCGAGTCCGTGATAACCTTGCCCCCACGCGCCGTGGTGACCGGCGGGAAAACGGCCGGGAGGGTCGAGTATGGAGAACTCGTCTGACTGCAGTGTGGCGGAGTGGGAGGTCCGCTGCGATCTGGCGGCTTGCTATCGCGCGTTCGTCCAGTTTGGCTGGACGGATCTGATCTACACCCACATTTCCGCGCGTCACCCGACTCGGGACGACTGCTACCTGATCAACCCCTATGGCTTGCTGTTCGAGGAAGTCAACGCTTCCAATCTGATCACCGTGAATTACGACGGTGAGGTGGTACACGGCGATCACCCGGTCAACGAAGCGGGACATCCAATCCACAGCAGCGTGCTGCTCGCTCGAGCCGACGTGAATTGGGTGCTTCACAGCCACACGCGCGCGGGCATGGTCGTCTCGTGCATGAAGTGCGGACTGCTTCCACTGACCCAGCAGGCGATGTTCCTTCGCGACCACATCGGCTACCACGAGTGGGATGTGCAGACCGCCGAAGGCGAGTGCGATCGACTGGCCGCCGATCTGGGCGCGAACAACATCGCGATGATCCTGCACAACCACGGCCTGCTCAGCTGCGGCGCCACGATCGGGGCCGCATTCACGGCGCTCTACAACCTCGAGGTCGCGTGCAAGGTCCAGGCCGACGTCGTGTCTGCGGGCGGCGAGTGGATCGTTCCGGAATCCGACGCAATCGATCGCACGACCGCCTTGGGCGGGCCGGAAGGGCTCGATGGAGAACTCGAATGGAAGGCCATCCGACGGCGGCTCGACCGACTCGATCCTTCCTACAAGACCTGAACCGGCAGCGGGGAATCGGAACCCAACATGACTCAGCCATCGAATCCAGCGGGCGCGCAAGATGATGCAGCACGCGTGCTCGTAACCGGCGCAAACGGCCAGATCGGACTCCGCTTGATCGAGCGATTGGCGCGCGCGAATCCGCGGGTGCCGGTGCGCGCGGCCGTTCGCTCGGCGCGAGCCGCACGAACACTCGAGGCCCTGTCCGAGGCGATCCGCCCCGAGATCTGCATCGTCGACTATGGCGATGCGGGGCAGATCGCAGAAGCGGCCCGGGGTTGCCGCCACGCGGTGCACCTCGTGGGCATCCTCAGGGAAACCGCGACCAGCCGCTACCGAGACGCGCACGAAGCGTCGAGCCGGGCGATCGCGGATGCGGCCGCGCAGGCGAATCTGCGGCGCATCGTCTACCTGAGCATTCTCGAAAGCGGCCCACAATCCCCCAACGCGTGTCTCGCCTCGAAGGGCCGCGCCGAGCAGATCCTGCTCAATGCGAAGACGCCGGCGCTGATCCTGCGCGTTCCGATGGTGATCGGCCCGGGCGATTTCACCGCGAACATCGTGCGCCGGGAAGCGCTCTCGCGCGTGCTGCCATTGGCAGCGGGTGGCCGCTCGCGAACCCAGCCCATCTACGCGGGCGACCTGATCGAAGCCATCGTCGCGGGCCTCGAGCGAGACGACCTCGACGATCTGGTTCTCGACCTCGCGGGGCCCGAGTCGCTGTCCCAGCGCGAATTCATCGAGCGCGCCGCGCAGCTGTACGGTCGCCGGCCCCGTTTCGTGTCGCTCCCGCGCGGTCTGATCCTGTTCTTTGCGGGCCTCGCGGAGCGCTTCTTCGCCAACCCGCCGATCACGAAAACGGCCCTCGAGGTGATCCTCGCGGACGATGATGTCGACCCCGAACCCGCACGGCGAAAACTCGACATCGAACTGACTTCACTCGACGAGATCCTGCGACGCTGCGTGGGACCACAGGCTCCCCAAACCGAGTAGACGGAGAAACGGCAAAACCATGAGCGACGAGAATGCGACCGAAGCTGCCAACCGACCGAAAGCTCCGCTCTGGCAACGCGCTCTTCCGTGGCTGATCACCGTCGCGTGTTTTTCCTATCTATACGGTCGGGTCAACGCGCAGGCCGCGCGCGCGGGGCAAACCGCCATCGAATTCCTGCTCGCGGTATTCGCCGACGTGAGCTGGGGGCGCTGGCTCGCGCTGATGGTCCCCTATTCGGCGTTCTTCTTTCTGATCGACTCTCTCATCGTGTGGCGCGTCGTCAATTGGTTCAACGCGCGGGTTCGCTACGTCGACATCCTGCCAATTCGCGGCAGCACCTACATCCTCTCGATCATCAACGAGCAGATTGGCAAGGGTGCGATGGCGCTCTACCTCAACCGCCGAGACCGCGTCCCCGGCTGGCAGGTGGGATCGAGCATGCTCTTCATCATGTTCTGCGAGTTCTTCTACCTGCTCGGCTGGGCGCTGGTGGGCGTAACGATCGGCTGGGATGAATTTCCCGAAATCTTCCACGGAATTCCCTGGATGGCGCTCGCGGCCGCGGCCTTCTTCACAATCTGGGTGCTCTACTTTGCGGGTGTCATCGCGCCGCGCAGCAAGCTTCGCGACCGCCAGATCCTGCACGCATTTCGCAGCGCAAAGCCGTGGCAGTACGGCATCATCGTGTTGCTGCGCTCGCCCGCGCTGATCGCCGCGGTCTTCGTCTACACGACGGCACTGGGACTGTTCGGGGTCGAAGTCGGCTACCTGGAAATGCTCGGCTATCTGCCGGTGATCTTCTTCGGCGCCGCGACGCCCGGTCCGATGCGCGCAGTTGCGATCCTGCTCTGGGTGACCCTGTTTCCCGAACGCCCGGCCGAGATGACCGCGTTCGGCCTCGTCCAGCACAACTTCTTCATCTTCTTCAACGCGGCGATCGGCCTGCTGTTCCTGAAGCGCGCCAACCGGGAACTCCTCGGCTGACGGTAACAGGGGAAGCCCTCGACTTCGCGGTGCGGCGGTGGGGTCTAGCCGTCTTGCCCGGCCGACAGATCCGGCTTTCGCGATGCGGCGCGGGATCGGCTGTGGATCAGGCGATCTCCCATCGAGACGAGCGTCGAGCCGACCAACAGCCAGCCGAGCATCAGAATCAGTGCCGGCGTGGGCCAGCTGATTTCGAGCGCATCGCGCGCGATCGGGATCGCGACGATTGCGTAGTAGGCGATCCCGTTCCAGCGACCGAGGCGGCTCGGGCGCGGGCCGGACTCGTGCGTGACCTTGGCGTCGAGCGCGTACTGGATGAAAGAGACGGCGATCAGCGTGGGAAGCAGCGGCGGGAGCACTCCCGCATGGGCGAGGGCTGCGGCGCCCGCGGTGACGAAGGCCGCATCCGCTGCGTGATCGAACAGGCGACCGAAGCCCGACTGCTCTTCGAAGCGGCGCGCCACGATGCCGTCGGCGACGTCCGTGGCCACCGCGAGCGCGAACACCGCGAGTGCCAGCCAGGCGGCCTCGGCTTCGATCGCAGCCACTACAGCCGGCACCGCGGCGAAGCGGATACAGGTGAGTGCATTCGCGCGGGTCAGCCATGAGTTCCGAAGCTGCATGACGCCCAGCGTACCGGATTTTCGACTCAGAACTCGGGCGCGCGAGGCGCTACATTGGGACGCTTCTGGTGGAGGAAATCGACTCGTGAGATGCAGCAACCCCAAACTCGGCCTCGCGCTGATCGCCATCGCGGCACTGGCCTGCGCGGAAGAATCGGAAGAGTCCGGCGATCCGGCGGTCGCGCGCGGCGAGAAGATCTACCGGAACGTCTGCCTGGTCTGCCACCACGCGGATCCGAACAAGCCGGGTTCGATCGGACCCGCGATTGCGGACGCGAGCCGCGAACTGCTCGAAGCGAGGCTCTTGCGCGGCGAATACCCGCCCGGCTACACGCCCAAGCGCAGTACGCAGCAGATGCCGCGATTCGAATTCCTCGAACCGAACATCGACGACATCGCCGCGTATCTGGCGAGCCGGCGGGAATGAGACGAAGGCATCCGATCGGGAAGCGTTAGCTGACAGAGAAGCATTCGCGACCGCCGGAGGGGCTGAGCTCAGCCCCTCCGGCCGGTACCGCAAGCGAATCGGGGAGATTCGCCGCTTGACTAAAGCAGCACGAACTGCGCGGCGAAGAGCACGATCGTCACGATGACACCCAGATGGATCGTACCCTTCACCGTCGCGAGCGGCTTCTGCGTCGGAAGCCCGGGCCCCAGCAGCGCGCCGGCCTCGAAGATCGCAATCACCACCAACGCGATGATCCAGTACACGGCGAGCTGACCGCCGCCCATGTCGAGCGAAGCGGTCAGCGACGGGAAGTGGCTCGCCGCGGCCATGAAGAAGAGCATCGGAATCGAGAACAGGGTGTTGGTGCGCGACGCCAATCCCGCGCGTGCCGCGCGCGCCGCTGCCGCGGGGTCGGCCTCGCCACCGGCGGCGACCTTGTTCGCATTTGCGATCACGACCTGCTGTGCCGGCCAGATCACGAACCAGACGTTCGCCCACATCAGGGTGCCCATCAGCCCGCCCGTCAGGATGCGCGTCATGTAACCGCTCGAGATCGGCATTCCGTCGTGGCCCAACTTCATCAAGATGATCAGCAGGCCGGTCAGGAAGGTGAACATCGCGCCCCAGCGAAACCACCAGAGCGCGTTGGGCACGAGCCCTCGCGTCATCGCGCTCTTGGCTTCACCACCGAGATCGGTGGCAAAGAACGGGGTTTGGATGAAGTTGAAGTAGTAGAGGATCCCGATCCAGGTAATTCCGGCCAGGAAATGGAACCACCGGAGTAGAAAGTAAATGTACTCTTCCATCGCCCGCTCCCCCTCGCTTGACAGTCAATTCGCTTCGACGCTGCACCGCCCTGCGCGGCGCCGCGTCGGCGTTCCATCTTAGCCGCAAATCAAAGCATATGAGCGGCCGTTTCGCGCGGAATTATCTCCGCCCTACCAGCGGCTGCGGCGACCCAAAAGACTCCGGGGCGAAGCGACTACACCCGTGGCGAGTCCGGAAAGGCCCTGGCGCCGCAAAGCAGTCCGAAATTCAAATGCCGGGGCTGAAAGCGCGCTCTTCGAGAATCGCCTCGGTAATGGTCGCAGCGGCTTTCTCGACGGCGACATTGCGCGATTTGCGACCGCGCCGTTCCACGATTTCGACCATTCCCTCCGCGAGCCCCTTGGGCCCCACGGTAATCCGATAGGGGATCCCGATCAGATCGGCGTCGTTGAACTTGACGCCGGGGCGCTCGTCGCGGTCGTCGAGCCGGACTTCAATGCCCTCTGCGAGGAGCGCGTCGTAAAGAGCGCCTCCCGCGTCGGAGGCGGCCGCATCCTTGGGTTTTACGACGGTGATCACCACCTCGAAGGGCGCGACCGAAACCGGCCAGATCATGCCCGCCTCGTCGTGCCTGCGCTCGACGACGGCGGCCATCGTGCGCTCGATGCCAATCCCGTAAGAGCCCATGATGATCGGGCGCGACTTTCCGCTCTCGTCTTGCACCAGCGCGCCGAGCATTTCGCTGTAGCGGGTGCCGAGTTTGAAGATATGGCCGACCTCGATCGTCTTGTGCACCTCGATGGGCGCGTCGCAGAGCGGGCAGGCGTCACCGGCCTGGGCTTCGCGCAGATCCAGCCACTCCGGGTTCGGGATGTCGCGCTCGACGTCCACGCCCCGCAGGTGGAAGCCGTCGCGATTGGCGCCGGTCAACATGCCGGAGCGACCGCGCAGCGCGAGATCGGCCAGGATCCGGCGACCCGTGACACCGGCCGCACCGAGACTGCCCGCCGAGGCCCCAAGCGAATCCTGGATCTCTTTGTCCGATGCATGCCGCACCTCGGCCGCACCGGTCGCATCTTGAAGTTTCTGCTCCGAAAGCGAATGGTCGCCGCGCACCAGCACGAGCGCGACCTCGCCGTCCAACACCACGACCAGCGTCTTGATCTGGTGTTCGGCGGGCGCCCCGCCTTCGAAAGCCGCCAGCTGTTCGATCGTGTGCACGCCGGGCGTGGCGAACGCCTCGGGCGCATCCAGGCCGGGCCGGTTCTCGACCGGCACCACCTGCGACCGGGCCTTCTGGACGTTGGCCGCGTAACCACACGCCGCGCAAGAGACCACCCAGTCTTCGCCGGCGTTGCTCGCGATCATGAACTCGACGGACTCGGATCCGCCCATCGCGCCCGAAGACGCCTCGACGGCGAGGGTTTCGAGTCCGCAGCGCGAGAAGATCCGGCGGTACGCTTCGAAGTGACGCTGGAAGGCGGCGTCGAGACCCTCGGGGGCGATGTCGAGAGAATAGGAATCCTTCATGGTGAATTCGCGCACGCGCAGCACTCCCGACTTCGGGCGCGGTTCGTCGCGGTACTTCTTCTGGATCTGATACCAGATCTGCGGCAGCTGCTTGTAGCTGCGCAGTTCGGCGGCCAGCGACGCGAAGACCTCTTCGCAGGTCATCCCGAGCCCGATGTCCGCGCCCTTCCGGTCCGTCAGACGGAACATCTCTTCGCCCATCGCCTCCCAGCGCCCACTGCGCTGCCAGAGATCCGCGGGGTGGATCGACGGCAGCAGAAACTCCTGCGCGCCGATTCGGTTCATTTCTTCGCGGGTAATCTTCTCGATCTTCTGACAGACGCGAAAACCCAGCGGAAGCAGCGAGTAGACACCCGCCATGAGCTGGCGCACGAAACCCGCTCGCACCAGCAGTTTATGGCTGACGGCTTCGGCGTCGGCGGGATCGTCGCGCAATGTCGGGATGAAGAGTTGCGACCAACGCACAGACGTCCTCCACGAATTAGAAACGAGAACCTAACGGATGCGCGGGGGGCACGCCCCTCGACCCGATCCGTCGGCGCCGCGCCCCGAGCGCTAGAACGGAGTGCCGCGCCCAGCCGCGGTCTCGAGGAACACCGAGCGAATCTGCTCGTAGACGGGTCTCGGACCGCCGCCACCGATGGCTCGCCCATCGAGGGAGCGCACCGGAACCAGGGCCGCTCCGCTGCCGGTCAGGAACGCCTCTTCGGCGTCAAACAGATCGAAGCGCCCGATGCTCTGCACCCGGGTGGGGATCTCGAGCGATGCCGCGATTTCGAGCACGGTCGCGCGGGTGATGCCCTCGAGAGCGCCATCGGTCGCCGGCGGGGTGAGAAGATCGCCGTCGCGAACCGCGAAGATGTTGGTAACCGCGGTTTCGGCGATGCTGCCCGCCGCGTTGAGCATCAGCGCTTCGTCGCCTCCGCGCTGCTTCGCCTCGAGCGTCGCCATCACGTTGTTGAGGTAGTTGAGGCTCTTCACGCGCGGGTCGAGCACGTCCGCGGGTGGACGGCGCCAACTCGAGGTCAGCAGATCGACGCCCGCCAAACGCTTCTCCTCGGGGTAGATCGCGATCCGGTCGACGATGCAGATCAAACGCGGCGTCGGACAACGGGTGGCATCGATATCGAGTCCGCCCTCGCCGCGGGTCGCGATCAGCCGCACGTAGGCCTCGTCGGCGCCGAATGCGCGCGCGGTTTCGAGCACGATCTCGCGCACGGCTTCGATCCCGCCGGGCAGCTCCAGAGCGATCGACCTCGCGGAGGCCGCGAACCGCCGCAGGTGATCTTCGAGCCGAAAAACGCGGCGCCCGTAGATGCGAATCCCCTCGAAGACACCATCCCCGTAGAGCAGACCGTGATCCGACACGGATACCCGCGCCTCGCTGCCGTCGACCACCCTTCCGTCGATCCAGACCTTCATTGCGCCACTCCTTCGAATCGCGCGGCGACCCGCGCTGCGGCGGCCAGCATGCGACGGCCGATTTCTTCGCGCCCGAGCGACTGCATCCGCGGCGTCGGCGCGGCGACCGCAACAGCGGCCAGCATGCGCCCGTCCGATGCGGTCGCCATCACCGGTGCGGCGACCACCGACAAGCCGGGAATCCACTCGTCGGAATTTTCGGCAAAGCCGCGCTCCGCGGCGCGCGCCACCGCCGCTGCGAGCGCGGAGCGCCTCGCAATGGTCGCGTTCGAAAATTTTTCGAGCTCGCCCGCGGGCGCTTCGACCGACCCGCCTCCGAATGCCAGGTAGAGCTTGCCGACAGCCGTCGCGTGCACGGGCACCGTCGAACCGATCCGCGGCGACGCGCGCAGGAAGCCCTCGCCTTCCGATTTGTCGAGCACGATGATCCGGCCGGCCCGAGCCGCGACGAGAAAGACGGTCTCACCGAGGGCTGCGGCTTCGGCCTCGAGCACCGGGCGCGCCGCGGCCACGATCGGTTCGCGATCCAACGCGCCGACGCCGAGCGCCACCAACCCGATGCCGGTCCGGTAGCGCCCGCGATCGTCCTTTTCGACGAGGCCGCGGCGACCCAGCGCGCTGAGCAGGCGGTGGGTGCTGGATTTGGAGAGGCCGAGCCTGCGGCCGATCGCCGTGACGCCACAAGCGTGGGGTTCGGCGTGGAGGTGGAACAGGATGTCGATCGCCTTTTCGACCGTGCTCTGGGCTTGCATCGCGATCTCGATCCGAGCTTCGGGGGCGGCTCTCGAGCTCCGAAATTTGTTCCTATTAAAGGAACATTGTCCCTTTATACGGAACCGATTTTATAACGTCCGTCGCCAATCGCAAACGCCGCATCGCCCCGTCAACCTTCGAGCAGGGCGAGCACCCCGGTATAGGTCAGCAGCTCTGCGCCCGAAGCGCCGATCGGGCCCAATTCGCAGGAGCCGAACATCCCCGCGATCGGCGTTTCGGGCAGCGCGCTCTCCAGGTAGGCGGCCTCGAGCCCGGGAATCCCGAAGAACGCGGAACCACGCGCGCAGCAGTTGAAATAGAGCCCGAACGCGGGCTGCGCCCCCTGGAACTCGGCGAGCATCGCCTTGAGGTCGGCCCGGGCGGATTCGGGCTCGCGGACCGCGAGCGCGATCGGCTGACCGCGTTCGAGGGCTTCGGGCAACGCGAATGCGCGCGCTTCGGGCGAAAAGCCGACGACGTGCCGAACCCGATAGCTGCCCGGCGCCAGCGAGGCGTCGCGGTCGCACGGCAGCGCCGCGAGCACGAAGGCGGCCGCGCGCTGGAGGTCGTCGG
>JAFDBP010000185.1 GCA_019313245.1 Deltaproteobacteria bacterium | reverse complement strand
GAGCACGCGGTCGGCGAGAAGGTCGCGCCGGGCCCCGCCCGCGATCGCATCGAAGCGCTCGAAGCGCAGGTGCGCGCGGATGAGCGGGTGCAGCTGTTCGAACGCGCGGTGGCCATCGGCGTCTACGAAGGCGGTTTCGTGCCGGTCGTCACGGCTGACGAGTTGCTGCAGGTGCACCCCGGCCGGATCGTCGTCGCGACCGGTGCGGTCGAGGCCCACGCGGTCTTCGAGGGCAGCGATCTGCCCGGCGTGTTTCTCGCGCGCGGGGCCGCGCGTCTGGCGGGCGTCCACGGCGTCGCCCCCGGGCGACGCGCCGTCGTTCTCGCCAACACCCTGGAGGGCATCGATCATCTCGCGACGCTTCGGAACTCCGGCGTCGAGATCGCGGCCGCACTCGTCCCCATGGATCTCGCGGAGCGCGTGCCCGAAAGCGTCGAGGTGCTCGCGGGCGCCACGCTCGTGCGAGCGCGCGGCCGCAAGCAGGTCCGGGGCGTGCAGGTGCAGACCATGTCGTCCGGCGAGCGCCGCATCGCCTGCGACACCGTGGTGGCAGCGCTCGGGATGTCGCCGCGAGACAGCCTGCTGCGGATGGCGGCCGAGTTGCCGCTCGGCACCGCGCCGGTCGGTGCGGGCGAAGTCATCGATCCGGGTTGCTCGCTCGAGCGCGCGGAGGAGAGCGGTGCGCGCGCGGGGCGCGGCGAGGCCGGCGCGGATGCCACCGCACCCGCCACCGTCCTGCCCGACGTGCCGGAACGAGGGTACGTGTGTTTGTGTGAAGACGTGCGCTCGGAAGACCTGGAGCAGGCATTCGAGGAGGGATTTCGCTCCTCACAGATCCTCAAGCGCTACACGACTGCAACCATGGGGCCGTGTCAGGGGGCGATGTGCGGCCACCTGCTCGCCTCATTCGTGCAGAAGCGCACGGGATCGGCGGTGCAGGGTGCGCGCACCACCCCGCGCCCGCCCGCGCGGACGGTCACCCTCGAGCACCTGGCGGGCGCCGCCCACGAACTCGTCGAGAAGCGCGGCGCGCTGCACGAACGCCACCTCGAAATGGGCGCGAAGCTCGCCCGCTCGGGCGCCTGGTTCCGCCCCTTCAACTACGGTGACTGGAAGGCCGAGTACCGCGCGGTGCGCGAGGCCGTCAGCGTGATGGACGTATCGACGCTGGGGAAGTTTCTGATCGGGGGCAGAGACGCCGGCGAGCTGCTCGAGCGCATCTACCCGTGCCGCATCGGAGATCTCGCTTCGGGCCGCAGCCGCTACGGACTGATGCTCGGTGAGGCGGGCTACGTCTTCGACGACGGTCTGATCAGCGCGTTGGAAGACGGCCGTTACTACGTCAACTCGACTTCGGGCGGCGCGAGCGGAGTTGAGGCCTGGCTGCGCGATTGGGCGGATCGCTGGGCGCTGCACGTGCACATCGCCGATCAGACCGCGGCGCTCGGCGCCATCGTGGTCGCGGGGCCGCGCGCGCGGGATCTCTTGAAAGCACTCTCCGGCGATGCGCTCGATGCCGAGAACTTCCCCTACATGGCGCACCGCGAAATTTCGGTCGGGGGTGTCGACTGTCGCGCACTGCGCGTCGGCTTCGTCGGAGAACTCGCCTACGAACTCCATCACCCGCGCTCGCGCAGCCTCGAACTCTGGAACGCGCTGCTCGAAGCCGGCGAGCCGATGGGCATCCGACCCCACGGTCTCGACGCGCTCGAGTTGCTTCGGCTCGAAAAGGGACACATCTACATCGGCCAGGACACGATGCCGGATTCCACACCCGCCAAGCTCGGTATGGGCTGGGCGGTCGCTTCGGACAAGCCGGCCTTCCTCGGCAAGCGCGCGCTCGAGCGGATGGCCGGGTTTCCGATCGAGCAGCGCCTGGTGGGCATCGCATTCGAGCGCGGTGCGCCGACTCCGGAACCCGGTGCTCCGCTGTTCGAGCGCGAGCGCATCGCGGGTCGCCTGACTTCGTGCATGGAATCCATCAGCGAGGGCCGCGCCATCGGCCTGGCCTGGTCCTTCGCCGACGCCGGCGCATTTTGCAGCGCGTTCGAGGCGCGGCTCAGTTCGGGAACGCGGGTGCGCGGCACGTTGGTGCCGACGCCTTTCTACGATCCGCAGGGGGTGAAGCTGCGTGCCTGACGTGACCCTGCTCTCGTCCCGGTTCGGCGTGGTCGGTGGATTCGCATCGGCAGACGCAATCGATGCCGTGCAGGTGCCGGCGGGTGCGCGCGCGTGTCGAATCGCGAGCGATGAAATCGCTTACGTGTGCCAGGCCGACGAAGCGGCTGCCGTACTGAACGCCATCGCTCCGCAGATCGCTGGCGGCGATAGCGACGGTTTCGCACTCGACCTCAGCGACGGCTGGACGGGCTTCACGCTCACGGGTGATGTGGCGCGCGCTTTCTCGTACCTCTCCGAACTCGAGCTGCCGGCTCCCGGCGCCTTCGTGCAGGGCGACGTGTTGCGCGTTCCCGTGCGCGTGCTGGCCGGAGAGAATCAGATCGATCTGCTGGTTCCGAGTCCGTGGGGCACCTATTTGCGCGACGAGATGCTCTTCGCGCTGCGCGCGCTGAACGTGCGAGACGAATCGGGGGCGGCATGACCGGCTTGCTGCGAGGGCGCAACTTCCTGCCGCTGCGCGAGATGAAGTCGAACTACGACGTCGTGATCATCGGCGGCGGCGTTCAGGGTCTTTCGACCGCCTACTACCTCGCCGCCCGCCACGGCATCGAGAACATCGCCGTCCTCGAGCGCGACTACATCGGGGCCGGGGCCTCGGGCCGCAACACCCAGGTCGTCCGCTCCAACTACAACACGCCGGAGACGATCCCGTTCTACAAAGAGAGCCTGCAGATGTACCGCACGCTCTCTCAGGAACTCGATTTCAACCTGATGTACTCGAACCAGGGCGAGATCGATCTCGTCCACACCGACGACTCGTGGCGGGTGGAGAACGACAAGTGCCTGCTCAACCAGCAGATGGGCGTCGATACGCGCATGCTCACGCCGACTGAGGTTCTGGAGGTCTGCCCCCACATCGACCTCTCGGGCGGCGGCAAGCTCCCGGTCATCGGCGCCAGCTATCACCCACCGTGCTCCTTCGTGCGGCACGATGCGGTGGTGTGGGGCTACGCGTCCGCGGCCGCCCGGTTGGGTGTGCACATCCACGAGCAGACCCGCGTGACCGGGATCGAGGTCGACGGTGGCGTTTGCCGGGGTGTCGTTACGGACCGCGGCCCGATCGCCGCCGGAGCCGTGCTCTCCGCGGTCGCGGGCTGGAGCAGCGAGGTCGCCGCGATGGCGGGCCTGAAGCTCCCGATCGTGACCCATCCGCTCCAAGCCTTCGTCACCGAGCCGGTCGAGCCCGTGATCAGCGGCCTGGTCTGCTCGTTCGACGCGCTGGTCTACATCTCGCAGACCCAGCGCGGCGAGCTGCTCGCGGGCGCAGAGGTGCTTCCGTACAACACGTATTCATGTCGATCGAGTTTCGACTTCATCGCCGAGTGCGCGGCGCGCGCCTTGATGTTCATACCCCTGCTGGGCAAGGCCCGGCTGATGCGCCAGTGGACCGGGCTGTGCGACATGACGCCCGACTCATCGCCGATTCTCGGCGAGAGTGAGGTCGAGCGTTTCTTCCTCAGCGCGGGAATGGGCACATGGGGATTCAAGACCGCGCCCGTCGCGGGGCGTTCGATGGCCGAGCACATCGCCACCGGCAACGTGCCCACCGTGATGAAACCGTTTCTGCCGGGCCGTTTTCGCAGCGATCGCATGGTGCCCGACGCGGCCAGCGCCGGCACACACTAGAAGCCGCCAGGCGCACCCGCCGAAAACGCTCGACGAATTCAGGCCACTCGATCCTTCACAGCGGCCAGCGTGCGGTCGGCCTCGCGGATGATCTCGCGCATCTTTTCGAGTCCACCATCGGGAAGAGCGAGTGGGCGATGGTTCTCGAGGATCTGCTGTGCCTCGGCGCGGACGAGTTCCAGGACGTTTTGTCCGGGCGGAGGCCACACGCGCACGTACTCCTCGCGGAGCGATGCGAGGGTCTCCGGGCGCTTGAGAAAGTGCTGGCCGATGCCGACCTGCTCGATGAGGTCGGCGCAGAGGTGCGCTTCGTCGATCCGAATCGGTTGCACCATGATCTCGAGTTCGCGAGTGAGGTGGTTGTCGAGCACGAGTTTGTCGAGGGACAGCGTTTGCGAAGAGTCCAGCAGCCCCATGCTGTAGACCTCGTCCACGCCGGCGAGGTAGGCGAGCAGGCAGGCGCTGGTGGCCTCGTAGCCGTACTGGGCGTCGAGTGAGGAGGACGCGGTTCCCAGGCCTCCCAGGTTCACGGGCAGGTTGTAGAAGCGGGCGACGTCGACGAGTGCGAGCCGCATGGCTTCGCCATTGGCGCTGCCGGCGTAGTTGCCCGTGACCATGTCGAGCTGTCCGGGACCGGCCGCGTAGATCATCGGCGCGCCCGGCTGCACGGCCTGAAACAGCGCGAGTCCGCTCAGCACCTCGACGTTGTGTTGCAAGATGGTGCCGGCGGGGGGCAGCGGCGACGTGGCACCCGCGAGCGGCATCGGGTGCAGAAGAATGGGGACGCGGAGCCTGGCGAGTTCCATGCAGGCTTCGGTCATCTCGCCGTCGTGCATCAGTGGTGAGATGCTGCAGTGAACCGTGGAGAAGATCGGACGAAATTCACCCTCTCCCGTCGCCGCGCGCGCGAGATCGACGAGGATGGGCACCATGTCGGCGTTCAGCACGCCCATGCGCACGGGCTTGCTAGTCATCTCGAACGCAATTTCGAAATGGCGTACCACGCGTATGTGTGCGGGCACGTCGGTGGCGGCCACCATCACGTTGACGATGTCGAGCTTGTCGAGCGCATCTGCGAACAGAATGCCGCGGCGCAGGGACGCCTCCTTCGAGGGCAGGCGCTCGCCCGTCTCGAAGTCGATGGCGCGCGTGCCCTGACTGTCGCAGGTGTGATGCCGGCGCCGGCCATCGAGAACGACACTTTTCGATGGATCGCGCGCCTCGAGGCGGACGACGCGCGGCGCTTGTTCGATTGCCCACTCGACGAAGTCGCGCGGCAGGCTGGCCCAGTTTCGCGCGTAGTCGACCCGGCAGCCGTGGCGTTCGAGCACCTCGAGCGCGCGCGGCGTCTGATAATCGATCCCGACGCGTTCGAGCAGGTCGAGGCTGCGTTCGTGGATGAGTTCGATTTCCGAGTGGGTCAGCACGGGTGTCAACGAAAGCGGCATACCAATTCCTCTTACGGTGTCCGACGCCCCGATAGTTTGACGTTTCCTTGAGACGGGTGGAAAGGGTGATTTCCCAACCCACCGGGCGCGTTACAGCCATGCTGCCGGAGCTGCTGATCGGCCGCTATCCGGGGTCTTCAAGCGACGCCGGCGGTGTCATTGCGAGTTTGTATCGATCGATCCGAATGGGGCGATGTAGTTCAGCAAAGTCGCAAAAATGCGGCGCTTCGCCCCAGTTTCGTTGAACGCGTGATGAGTCGGTTGCAAGGCCGATAGGGCGCGACATCGGTCTCGCGCCCTGTGCGGGCGCTCCGCGGGGAAGGCGCCCCGGTGGCCCGTCAACGGAAACTCCCTGCTAAATTGGCACCTGAATTGCTCAGCAGGGGGCGGATTCGATTGCCTAGCTATCGAGGAGAGTATTCGTGAAGCCCACACTGAGCCTTCTGGATCGCGAACAAATCCAGCAGATCCAACAGGCCGCCCTGGATCTCTTGAAGAATGTCGGCGTGAAGATTGCCTCCGAGCCGGCCGAGGCGTTGCTGCGCGAAGCGGGTCAAGAATTCGACGCGAGCTCGGGAGCGATGCGGATCTCGCAGGATCTCGTGGAGCAGTGTCTCGCGACGGTTCCATCCCAGGTTCTGCTCGCGGGGCGCGACGAGTCACGCGATGTGATGTTGGGGACGGGCAAGGTGCACACCTGCCTCGATGGTCAGGGAATGTACACGCTGGATCCGGATTCCGGTCAGCGGCGCCCCTCGGAATTGGCCGACCTGGTGGCGGCCACCCGCCTGTCGGATGCGCTCGAAGGTGTGGACTACCTCTGGCCGAACGTGGTGCCGACCGACGTTCCTCAGACGGTGCGAACGTACGTGGAATCAGCCGTCGGCTTCATCCACACCTCGCGTCATGTGCAGCACGAAATCAAGGAAATCGGTGAGGTTCCGCTTCTGCTGGAGATGTTCGACATCCTGCTCGGTGATCGGCGTCGCCACGCCGAGCGCCCGATCTTCTCGGTCACGTGTTGCCCGGTCTCGCCGCTGCAGCACGAGGACGACATGACGACCGCGAGCCTCGAGCTGGCTCGCAACGACGTGCCGGTCGTCGTGATGCCCATGCCGCTGGCGGGTGCGACCGCACCGGTGACGCTCGCGGGCACGTTGGCGATGCTCCTCGCCGAATTCCTGAGCGGTGTGGCGCTCTACCAGCTGGCGCGCCCCGGTTTGCCGATGATCCTCGGGATCGGCGGGACCATCCTCGATATGCGCACGGGCCTGTATTCGGCGGGTGCGCCCGAGCTGTCGCTGCTCAACATCGCGATGACGGAGATCGGCAGGCACATCGGGGTTCCGGTGATGGCGCAGGGGCTGGTGACGGACGCGAAGGCGCCCGGGACGCAGGCCGCCTATGAGAAGGCGATCAACGCGACGAGCGCGTTCATGGCCGGCAGCGACGTGATCAATGGCGTCGGTTTGATCGATTCGAGCCAATTGCTGTCGTTCGAGCAGATGATCATCGACGACGAAATGACGAACATGCTGCACCGTGTGGAGCGCGGCTTCGAAATCGACCCCGAGCATCTGATGCTCGATCTGATCGCCGAAGTCGGACACGGTGGGCACTATCTCGGGCAGCGACGCACCCTGGCGCACATGAAGAAGGGAGAGCACTTCCAGCCGAAGCTCAGCTTCCGCGGCGCATATCAGGTATGGCAGGATTCCGGCTACGATGAAGTGGCGGCCGCGCGCGAGCGCGCGAGCAAGCTGCTGAAGGAGCACGAGGTTCTGCCGCTCGCCTCCGAGGAGGAGAAAGCGCTCGAAGAACTGATTGCGCGCGCAGATCCGGAGGCTCGAGTGGATCTGCACGCATCGTGTTTCGGTCGTTAGACTGACAGGGGATTCATCAAAAGGAGACGTGATGGCCGCCAACGATATCTATGAGGAAATCATGCAGTGCATCGCCGACGGCGATGAGGATTGGGCGCGCGAGCTGGCCCAGAAGGGTCTCGACGAAGGCGTGAGTCCGCTGGACTTGATCGAAAACGGCTTCACCCCGGCCCTGCGCGCCGTGGGAGAGCGGTGGGATACGGGATCCATCTTCCTGCCGGAGATGATCTTGTCCGCAGACGCCATGAAGGCCGCTGTGCGCGTGCTGCAGCCGGCGCTGCAGGAGGCTGGCGGAGGAGCGCACGACATGAAGACGTGCGTCGTCGGCACGGTCAAGGGCGACATCCACGACATCGGCAAGAGCATCGTCGGTGCGCTGGTCGAAGCGTCCGGTCTCGCCGTCATCGACCTGGGGACCAATGTGGAGACGGAGCTGTTCGTGAACGCCGTGCGCGAGCGGGGAAGCTGCGTGATCGGGCTCTCCGCGCTGCTGACGACGACGATGGTGGAGATGAAGATCGTCCTCGACGAGCTCGCAAAAGCCGGATTGCGCAATCAGGTGCGCGTGGCGGTGGGCGGAGCGCCCGTCACCCAGGCGTTCGCGGACGAAATCGGTGCGGACGGCTATGCGGAGGACGGCATGTCGGCCATGCATCTGATTCAGGAGCTCGCGGCCGGCCTGGATCCGGCGCCCGGCGAGAGCATGAGCAAGGTGGCCTGAGAGGCGAACGAAACCCGATCCGAGCAAAGGGGCATCGCGATGGCGCGCGCGCGGATGACTTTCCTGAACGAACAAGAGCAGACGCTGATCCACGAACAGAGCATCAAGACCCTCGAGAAGATCGGCGTGCAGGTCCAGAGTCGATCGGTATTGGAGCTGCTGGAGCAGAAGGGCGCCGCGGTCGATTACGACGCGATGATCGCGAAGCTGCCGGAAAAGCTGGTCAACGCTTCACTGGAGACGGCGCCCAAGGAATTCTCTCTCTGCGCGCGAGATCCGAAGCACGACCTGAAATTTCCGTCCTATCCCTACCCCTACGCGACGACGAGCGGGCTTGCGGTCAAGGTCACCGACCTCCGCACGGGGGAGTATCGAGCTTCCACGAGGAAGGATGCGGCCGAATTTGCGAAGCTCGCAGATGCACTGAATCCGGTGGATTTTCTCTGGACCTCGCTGACCGCGACCGATGTCCCCGCGTTCGCCCATGGACCCCACGAACTCTGGGCGACGATGCAGAATACCTCCAAGCACGTTCAGGGAGTGACCGTCCAGAGCGCGGAGGACGCCAGGGTCCAGGTCGAGCTCGCCGCGCTGGTGGCGGGTGGTAGTGACGCGTTGCGGGCCCGCCCGCTGATGTCCGTGATCAGCTGCCCGATCGCGCCGCTTTCCTTCGAAAGAGGGGCCATCGAAGCACAGGTGGAGTTCGCGCGAGCGGGCATTCCCATCTGTTCGATGTCGATGTCCATGGGCGGCATTACGGCGCCGGTTACCGTCGCGGGAACGATCACCAACGCCAACACGGAGAATCTGGCGAGCATCGTCATCACCCAGGCTGCCTGCCCCGGGTCGCCCCACATCTACACCTCCGAATCCGCTCCGATGGACATGCAAACGGGAGCCATCAACTACTCTGCACCCGAAAAGACGCTGATCGCGATTGGTCTGGGCGAGATGGCGAATCGGTATGGCATCCCCTGTCTGGTGTCGGATATCGGATTCGGAGACGAGACCCACCCCAATGTCGGGCCTTTCAGCGATCTCGCGATTCAAATCATGGGTGTTGCGAGCCGCACCGACATCCTCACGGGAATGGGATGCGTCGATTCTGCGAAGGGCATTTGTTTCGGCCAACTCGTAGTCGATGCGTACATCTGGGAGTGTGTTCGCGAGTTCATGAAGGAGGTGCATGTCACGGAAGAGCGAATCGGCCTCGATGCCGTCGCAGAAGTCGGCCATGCGCATCACTTCCTGAAGAGCAAGCACACGAGACGGTTCATGCGAGATGAAATCACCCAGTGGGATCCTTCCAAGGTGGAGATGCTCTCGTCGGATGCGAAGACGGTCATTGCCGAAGCCAACCGCATCGCGGAGCAACTCCTGAAGGACCACCAGGTTCTGGCTTTCGATGAAGATCTCATCCAGCAGGGCGACGAAATCATCCGCGCGTACGAGGGCCGATTGGCCGCGTAACGCTACCGCCAGTTCCGCCAGTCCGAAATTGGGCGCGGATCTGAGGGATGAATGCGCCCAGATCGAGCGTGACCGGGAATTGCCGGATTTCTCCGAGTCGATGCCAGCGGCTACCCCCATCGCAAGACCCATCTCAGTTTCGCCCCGTTGCGGGGCTCTTCTTGCCGTCGCTCGCGATGGCGCGCCGAATTGCAGCGATCGAGCACCGCCTCGATCTGGTCGTGTCTCTGACATCCGCTTCGAAAGGAGCTTTCCATGTGCCGAATTCCGATCCTGCACCTAGCGGTCATCCTGATGTTTGCAGCCGGGCTGCCCTCTGGGTGCACCCACCCGGGCGAGGAGGGCGCGGCGGTTCCGGCCAAGAAGGGCGTCGCCAAGCAGATCGAGAACCCACCACAGGGCCCCTTTGGCTACTCGCTGATCGCCACCGAAACGGGCGCAGCGCTCGAAATCGGCGACTTTGCGCCTTATGAAGACTGCGCGGATTGTCACGAGCGCCAATGGGAGGAGATGGAGGGCTCGGTCCATACGATCGCGCATACGGATCCGCTGTATCGCAGCACCGCCGAACTCGCGCGCCGGGAGGCGGGCGAGGAGATCTACACCTATTGCTCGGGCTGCCATTCGCCGCAGGGCGTGACGACGGGTTTGATCCCGGGAACACCGGAGGCGGAACTACCCGAGGTCGCCAAGGCGGGAATCCTCTGTGATGTCTGCCATCAGGTATCGCGCCTGACGGGAACCAAAGGCCCCTGGGGCGAGCCCGGAAACGCCTCGCTCGTGCTCAGCCCCGACGAAGATCGCAAGTTTGGCCCCCCGGTTGGCGACGATGCGGCGGCCGACCACGTCGTCGAGACGCGCGAGTTTCTGGACCGCTCCGAATTCTGTGCCTCCTGCCACACCATCATCCATCCCTTGAATGGGCTTCGCCTCGAGCACACCTACGGCGAGTGGAAGAAGAGTGTCTACGCAAAGAAGGGTATCCAGTGTCAGGATTGTCACATGCGAAGCGTCGAAGATGCCGTCAGGGTTGCCGAGACGCTCTCTCCGATTGCGGTGCTCGGCCGCTCGGAGCCCTCGGGAGCGCTGCGCGAGATCCATCCCCACCAATTCGAAGGTGGCAATTCCAACCTCGAGGTGCTCGGTGGGAGTGCGACACACGCCAGCATGGCGGAAGCCCGACTCAAGAGTGCCGCGCGCCTCGAAATCGATGTTCCGTCGGCGGTTCGTGCGGGTGCGGATCTCGAGTTCGAGGTCTTGGTGCATAACGTGGCGGCAGGCCACGCTCTGCCCACGAGCCTGACCGAGTTGCGCGAGATGTGGGTAGCGCTCGAGGTTCGTGCGGCGGATGACCGGTTGTTGTTTCAATCCGGCCAGCTCGCGAGCGACGGCGAGATTCCAGCAGGTGCCATGCGCTTCGGAGCCATCGCGGGAGATGCAAAGGGAAACGTCACCTACAAACCCTGGGAGGTCAGCCAGTTTCTATCGAAGCGGCTCATCCCCGCTCGGGGCTCGGCGAGTGACCGATTCCGCGTCGACCTTCCGGATGGAATCCATGGACCCGTGCGCATCGCGGCCAGGCTCTTCTACCGCTCCGCTTCTCCGCGCGCGTTGGCTTCGCTGATGGGGGACGAGGCCTTCGAAGCGAAGCAGGTGGAGATGGCGAGCGCCGAAGCCTCGATCGCGGTCAGGCAATAGGCGGACAAACGGTAGACGGCATGATTTCCAGGCGGATCGGATTCGCTTTGGCGGGCTGCCTGATCGCGCTTCCCGCGACGGGCGGAGAGGAGGGCGTCGAGCTCAGCGGCAAAGGTGAACTTGCGGCGACCTACCTGAAGTTGGACGACGATGGCAAAGAGGTGATCCAGGGCGGAGAAGCGTCGGACTACTGGATCTTGGGGGGATCGGGAGCGCTCGATCTCGCCTGGCGGGCGCTGAATCTGCAAGCGGACTTTTCGGCCGAGGGGACGCTCGACGAGAGGTCCGCCGACGACACCTTCCGACACTCTTTCGGCGGAGGGCTCCACATCGGCTGGCGCGATGCGGAACTCGGTTCCCTGGGAGCGTTCGGCAGTGCGGGCAATCTCGAGATCAACAACGCCAACGGAGACGATCCCGACACGGTCGTCTGGGGTGTCGGACTCGAAGGGCAGGTCTTCTTCGAGCCGTCCACGCTCTATCTACAGGCCGGCTACCTCGACCGCGAATCGCTCTCGAGTGGGGGCGACATCGACGCGCTCAAGAATGCCGGCTTCGCGCGGGCGATCGGACGCTACTTCTGCACGGACAATTGCAAACTCGAAGCGGAGGTCTCCTACGCCCAGGGCAAGATGGATCCGGATGAGGACACGGTCTGGATCCTGGGCTGGGGTATCGATTTCGAATACCGACCGGGCGGCTGGCCCGTTTCCGCTTTCGCCGGCTACACCGGAGCGCGATACGACCAGGACGATGACGACGATGTGCTCTACGAACACCGGATCGGTTTTGGCGTGCGCTTCTACTGTGGGAAGGCCACCCTCAAGGCCAACGATCGCAGTGGCGTGTCGCTCGATCTGCCGCGCTACCTGGAGTGGAACGGCCAGATCGCCGGCGCCCTCGAGTAGCGCGCGCCCGCAATTGCCGCCCCCTCGAACGGCAACGCCGGATAGGGGCCGCCCTCTCGCAAATCTCGGATACGCTGCGCGGGACTCCGCGTCAAGATTGGAACTGCCTCGGCGTGGGCTCGCGTCTATTCTTTGTCGCCGCCCAGCAGCGCGCCGAGACCCTGTCGGATCAGTTCTTCTGTGGGGTCGCGTGGGGGCGCCGACGGTTCGGGAGGCGTCTCGGCCTTCGCATCTGCGGGCTGTTCAGAGTCGGGGGCGGCGGGCGCCTCGGCTCCGGGTTGGGGTTCGGGAGCGCTCTTTGCCGGGGTTTTGGGTTTGCCGAGCAGCGCTTCGAGGCCCTTCGAAATTCCGGTCTGCACCAGGGATTCAGAGAGTTGTCGAGTGGCGTACTGGATGTCGGGTTGAGCGCGGAATGTAGGCATCGAGCCGCCGAGCCGGAGCGGAACCTGGAAGCGACCGTCTTGATTCGTGAGGTATTGGATCTCCTTGACGCTGCGGATCAGGTCGGCGGTCAGGCCCTGCGAGGCGACGAACGTCATCGCGATGTCGAGCGCATTGTCGAGCTGGATCGTTCCCTTCCCGTCCAGGCGGTAATCATTGGCGGCCAGCGCGAGCTG
>JAFDBP010000184.1 GCA_019313245.1 Deltaproteobacteria bacterium | reverse complement strand
GTGCGCGCAACAGCCCCCTCTACGCCGAGCGACTCCGCGGCGTAGTGGTTCGCAACCCCAGCGAGTTGCGAAATGTGCCGATTACCACCCGCTCCGACCTCGTGTCAGTGGGGCTCGATGGGACACGCGCGCTGCCGCTGGAAGAGGTCTGCCATTACGGCGAGACCTCCGGCACCAGCGGAGCGGGGGCGAATTCGACCTGGCTGACCGCGGCCGATTTCGCGCGCAGCGCTCGGGCGATCTCCAAACGCCATCCCGACATCTTCGCGCCGGGCCAGATCCTGTTGAACCGCTTCCCGTTCATGGCGGCGCCCGCACACCTGATCCAGCTGATCGCCCAGCAGGGCGGCGGCGTCGCGATCCCGGCCGGGAACATCAACTGGGATGTGCCGTTCCCACGCGCACTCGATCTGGCGCGGAGCACCGGGGCCAACGTGCTCGCGGGCTTCCCGCTCGAACCGATCGTGCTGGCCCAGATTGCGCGCGCTCGCGGTCTCGATCCCGCCACGGACCTCCCGCTCGACACGTTCTTTCTCGGGGGAGCGGCGCTTCCGCCCGTGATGCAGCGCCGGATCGAGCGCATCTGGGGTGGCCGGGTGATCGAGCTCTACGGCTCGACGGAAACGATGCTGCTCGGTACGTCCTGCAGCGCGCGGAACCTCCACCTCGAGCCCGAACTCGTCTACTGCGAGTTGCTCCGAGCGGATTCGGAGCACGAAGTGGGTGTCGGCGAAGAGGGCCGCCTGGTCGTCACCACACTCGGGATCGAGGGCAGTCCGCTGCTGCGTTTCGATACCGGCGACCGGGTGCGGCGCCTGCCGCGCTGCGAATGCGGCGATCCGCGGCCCGCGATCGTCGTGCTGGGCCGCGAGAGCGGCGTCGTCGAACTCCAGGGTCGACGGCTTCACTCCTACGATCTCGTCGAGGCGGGGGCCGCAGCGGCGGACGCACTGGACAGTTCGGTGTTCTTTGCGGTCGTTCTGCCGGATCGCCTCGTGATCCGGATCGAGTCCGAGGGCGGGTCGGGAGATCCGCACGCAGCTGCGCGCGAGCACCTCGGCGACGTCAAGATCGAGATCGAAACCACCGAGCGCAACGCACTGCTCGATGTCGAATCACTCAGCCGCAGCCCCAGCGTCTACAAACCCGTGCTGGTGAGTGACTGGCGGCGGCCGGGAAGGCGAATTCTGTCCGTCAGTCAGGGCATGATCGAGTGGCAGCGGCCGACGCTTCCCGAGCTGTGGCGCTGGCTCGTGCGCGGCCTGCGCAACAGCGCGCGCGGACGCCGCTTGGCGCGGGAACTCCGGGTAGCCAAGCATACGAGTCGGTGATATAGAAGGCGGATGAAGGCGTTCTCGCTCGACTCCGAGGCTCTCGCTGCGCGCCGAGAGCGCGCGCGCCAGCGCGCAAGCGAGCGAGAGGGCCCGCGACTTGCCTCGGATTTCGCCGCCGGCAAGCCCATCGACGACGACGATCTAGCGACGCTCTTGTTGTCGCAAGACGTCCCCACCGCGGATCTGCTCGCAATCGCGCGCGCGAATCGACCGCCCGGCGCGCCAAAACTCCAGACGTTCTCGCCGCTCTACATCTCCAACGAGTGCGACGGTGAATGCCTGATGTGCGGCATGCGCCGCGTCAACAGTGAACTCGAGCGCGTCACCGCGAGCGAAGCCGCGACCGACGAGCAGCTCGACATCCTGTATCGGCGCGGGCTGCGCGGCGTCGCGCTGCTGACGGGCGAGTATCGCTACGGCCCGATGCGCGACGAGATGCTGAAGCGAACGACGGCCGCGGCGCGCAGCGCGCTGGAGCGCAACTTCAGCCACGTGTTGATCAACATTGGCTCGCTCGAGGTCGAGGAGTACGACGTGTTCTTTGGCGGCGTGTCGCCGCTGGCTGACGCGGCGCGGCTTACCATGTGCACCTTCCAGGAGACCTACGATCCGGTGGTCTACGAGCGGTTCATGGGATCCGTTCGCGAGAACCCGCGCAGCGATTTTGTGCGCCGGCTCGAAAATTTCGATCGCGCCGCCGACGCGGGCTTCCGCTCGGCGAATCCGGGCCTGCTGCTGGGGCTGAATCGCGATCTCGCCTACGAGTTGCTCGCGCTCAGCGCTCACGTGCGGCATCTGCTCGCGCGCGACATGCTGGTCTACATCAGCCTGCCGCGGCTTCGAAAGGCCAGCGGAGCGGCCTATCGCGTCGGTGTGAGCGACGACGACCTCGCCCGCGTGGTTGCGCTGCTGTCGGTCGCGTTTCCGCAGGCGAAGGTCGTGATCTCGACGCGCGAAACTCCGGAGATGCAGCGCCTGCTCGTGCCGGTGATCGGCGTGCTGACGGCCGGTTCGCCCGGCGTGGCGCCCTACACCGATGCGGGCGCGCGCTTCGAACTCGAGAAGAGCCAGTTCGAGGTCACCGATCAGCGCTCGATCGAGGTCATCCTCGCCGAGCACCTGGCGGCGGGCGCCACCATCGACGGATACGAACCGGCTGCCGCCAGCTTCGCCAACCCCGCCTGAGAGGGTGCGAGCCCGGATCATCTTCGTCGCGAATCTCCTGATCGGGACAGGACTGCTCGCGTTCGTGCTCTGGAAGTACGGCGCCCCCGCGCTGGTCACACTCGCGCGGGCTCCATCCGCTCCGCTGCTTTTGGCCTTTCTCGCGGCTGCGTTCGCGACGCTGGCCTGCCTGTCCTGGCGCTGGGGTTACGTGCTCTCGGGCGTGGGCGCGGACCTCTCGCTGTTGCGCCTGACCCTGCACCGGAGCGCCGCCCATTGCCTCGCGGTGCTCGTGCCGAGCGGAAAACTCGGGGGCGATCCGCTGCGCGCCTGGCTCGCTTCGCGCGACGGCGTCGGCCCCGGCAAGGCGATCGCGAGCGTCGCGGTCGACCGCACGCTCGAGCTCGCCTCCAATGCGCCGTTCAGCATCCTGTTCGGCTTTCTCTTGCTGCAGCACGGCATTCCCCAACTCGAACGCGTGTTGGTCACCGGCGTCGTCGGGACGCTCGCTCTGGCCGCGGGGATCCTGCTCGCCGTGCGCCGGCTGCGCCGCGGTGCGGGCCTGGTGGCACCGCTCGTCAAGAGCATGCGGCTCGATCGCTTTCGCCTCGTCGATCGACAGCTCGATGTGATGGTCGATTCCGACGCGTCCGCCGCGCGGCTGGTCGAGCAGCTGCGGCGCATGTTCGGCGGCTTCGTCACGGGGCTCGTCGCCAACCTGCTGGTGATCGCAGAATTCGCGCTGCTGTTGGCCGCCTTCGGGCTTCCGACCGACCCGGTCGCGATCGTCGCCGCCATCTTCGCGACCGGGGCCGCTCACATGCTGCCGGTTCCGGCGGGCATCGGTGTGCTCGAGGGCGCGACGATGTGGCTGTTCCAGTTGCTCGGCTACTCGAGCGAAGTCGGGCTCGCGGTGGGACTCGCGGCGCGCCTGCGCGAACTGGTCTGGATGCTACCCGGCGTGACCTACTACCTGGTGCACGTGCTCCGCACGCCTCGCGAGTAGGAGCGGCGGTTTCGCGGACGACGGGTCGGGCTCAGCCGCCGAAATAACTCGCGAGCGTCTGGCTCGTCTCGTCGAAGACATTGGGGACGCATTCTCCCGTCAACCCGCGCGCTTTGATTTCCATCAACTGGCGGCCCATGTCGCTCAGGATGTAGATGATGTTGTGCATGCCGCCGCATTGCATCTTGACGCGCCGCTTTCCGACGATGACCGTCAGGACGTAATCGGCTTCTTCGGTCGAATTCGTGGTGCGGATGCCCGCACTGTGCAGCGAAGCGAGGAGTCGCATCCGTTGCACGCTGGACTGGAGGTAGATCGCAGGGTGCGCGCTCAAAGGCGCCGCTGGAGCTCGCGTCACGACGGGTGCCATCGGGCTCGTGCAACCCGAGACGAGAGCGATCAACAGGGCGATCGAGCCCGCGAACGTGATCGGCCGTGCAATTCGCATGATCCCCCCGAGTGCCTCAACTGCCGAAGTAGGTGACGAGCTTCTGGCTCATGTCGACGAAGATGTTGGGGGTGCAGGTCCCCGTCAGTCCTCGGCCCTTCATCACCAACAGGTGGCCCTCTCTGCCATCGAGGATATACGCGACATTGTTGGTGCCGCCGCAAGCCATGCTCCCGCGTCTTCTTCCCACGTTGACGTTCAAGATATAGTCGGCCGCTCCGTAGGAATCGACGAGTTGAACGCCCGCCTGGCGCAGCGATTCTGCGATGCGGGGTTGTTGCGCGGTGGCTTGAAGAAAGATCGTGGGGTTCGCCTTCAGCACCACCCTCGGAGCCCGAGTCACGGTGGGCGGCACCGGCGACGTACAAGCCGAACCGAGAGCGACCTGCAGGGCGATTGCGACGGCTAGCGGAATGTTTTGCGCGACTCGCATTGTACCCTCCGAAATGATCGAGCTATCGTATCACGACTATGAGTGATCAAAAGTTTCATTCGTCGTGTGAGAGAAATCTTCAACTCGTCGCGGTCCTCGCGACTCTCGCGCTGTTTGGCTGTGCGGCCGCGCCGGGCAACGGGACGATCCAGTTCTCCGCCACCGATTCCATCGAGGCGACTGGCAGGGACGTCACGGTGAGCGTCGATGCCAGCGGACTCAGCGGCGATCGCAGAGAGGCCTTCCTGCAACAGGCCGGCAGTCGGAAGATCGCGAACAAGGTGTTGCAGAAACTGTGGTCGGGTGGTGGGAAAAACCAACTCCCCGACGCGGTGAACATCCGGGTGACCCAGTTTCGTCTGCGGTCCGGTTCCACCGGTTTCTGGTTGGGGGCCATGGCCGGGGCCGATCAAATCGCGGTGACGGTGGAGGTCGTCAACGAAGGTGGCGCTACCAGGAGCTTTGCTACCGACACTTCGACGGCAATCGCCGGCATCATCCGCCCGGGAGCCGTCGAGCGCTTCGACCGGATGGTCAACACCCTCGCCGAGCGCATCGCAGCGGGCATCTGATTCCGGTACCGGCCCGGCGCTAGCTGCCCCGCCGCTGCGGTCAGCGGCGTCTTCCCCTCCCAGTGGGCAGCAGTCCGCGCACGTGACGCCAGAGCGGCCCGTCGTAACCGCTCGCGCGCAGCCGGTCGAAGAGTTTCGCGTCGTAGTTCACGCCGAGCGCGGGGATGCTCCACCACGGAAACTCGCTCTTGTGTTCCTCGAGCAGCCTGAGGATCGACTCCCGCAATTTCTCGCGCTCGCGCGCGGCCTCGGCATCCAGCGCCTCCGCATCGTCGACCCAGGCCATCAGGATCGCGCTGAAGGGGTCGAGGTCGACGATGAAGTCGAGGGTGCGCAGCACGTCGTCGAAGCTCTCTCCGGGCGTGCCGAGGATGAAGGTGTGACAGTCCGGGATGCCCACCTGCGCGGCGATCCGGTGGAGTTCGCGGATCTGCTCGGTCGTGAAGCCCTTGCGCAGGCGGGTCAGGATCGCGTCCGAACCCGAGTCGGCGCCCACCTCCATGCCCGCACACCCCGCCTCGGCCATCAACTCCGCGAGTTCGCCGTCGAAGCCGAGCGGGTTCGCATAGCAGGTCCACGGGATCGCCACCTTCCGGTCGATCATCTCGCGGCACACCGCTTTGGCGTGGCCCTTGGGGAGATTGAAGACCGAGTCGACCACGAAGACGTGCGAGGTCGCGGGTTGCTGCTCGAGGCTCGCGAAGAGTTCGTCGACGACGGCCGCGGGTTCGCGGACGCGTCCGACCCGGCCTTCGATGATGGGGTAGGTGCAGTAATCACAGTGCAGCGGGCAGCCGCGCTTGGTCTGGAGCGACTCGATCCCAAAGCGCTCGTAGTAGCGCGCGTCGACCAGCGAGCGATCTCCCGGCGACAGCGTGCTCATGTCGAGAAAGTCCGACGCCGGGCCGTTCGAGACGACTTCGCCGCCTTCGATCCGGTGCAGGTTGCCGATCCCCTCGAAGCCCAGCCCGGCCTCGAGCCGGTCGAGCAGCGCGGGAAACGAGGCTTCGGCCTCGCCCGAGATGCCGAAGTCGGGCCGCAGGCGCTGCATCAACTCGCCGGGCATTACGCTGAAGCCGCTGCCGCCGAGCGCGATCGGCGCTTCGGTCGCGTTGCGGATCGCGCCGATCAGCGCGTCGTAATACGCGAGCGTGTTGGACGTGCCGGAATAATCGGCGTTCTGGATGTTGCGCATTCCCAGCGCGACGACGTCCGGCTCGAACGCGCCGAGCTTCTCGCTGAGGGCCGCCGCGGGCGCATCCTCGAAGCAGAGGTCGATGAGGGTCGTCTCGTGTCGCTTCGGCAGGTTCGCGATGACCGAGAGGATGCCGATCGGTATGGCCGCGTCGGGGAGCAGCTCGCGGTTTCCGGATACGAACGCGACTTTCATCCGAGCGGGCTCCCCTTTGCGCCGCGGCGCGCGATGGCCCCGGGCGGCCCAAGAGTAGGCGATTTGACCTCGCCGGCGCGGAGTGGGAGCATTGGGCGCGTTTCGGGGCGGCAACACTCGGGGGATCGGGCTTGAAGGGCAGGGTGCTGATCACGGGCGCGAGTCGAGGCATCGGGCGCGCGATCGCGCTCCAACTCGCGAAGGCGGGTTTTCCCGTGACGCTCAACTACCGCCAGCGCTCTGAAGAAGCCGAGAGCACCCAGGCCACGATTCGGGATCTCGGCGGCGACGCCGCGCTGCTCCCCTTCGACGTCGCCGATCGCGAGGCCTGCGCCAAAGCCCTGGAGGCGGACCTCGCGGCCAACGGGGCCTTTTTCGGCGTCGTCTGCAACGCCGGCGTGCACGAAGACGCGCCATTCCCGGGCATGAAGGGGGAAGCCTGGGATCGCGTGATCCGCACGAACCTCGACGCTTTCTACAACGTCGTCCAGCCGCTGGTGATGCCGATGGTGCGCGCGCGGGCCGGCGGCAGGATCGTGACGATCGCTTCCGCCTCGGGCGTGATGGGCAATCGCGGGCAAGTCAATTACAGCGCGTCCAAGTCGGGTCTGATCGGGGCCACGCGCTCGCTCGCACTCGAACTCGCCAAGCGCAACATCACGGTCAACAGCGTCGCCCCGGGGCTGATCGAGACGGAAATGACCGACGGACTCCCCGTCGAAGAAATCTCGCGTTGGATCCCGATGCAGCGGATGGGCAGGCCCGAGGAGGTCGCCGCCGCGGTGGGCTTCCTGTTTTCGGCTGAGGCTTCCTACATCACGGGGCAGGTGATCTCCGTCAACGGCGGATTGGGGTAGGGGCGTGGAGCTGCGCGATCGATACGACGTCGCAATTGCGGGCGGTGGGCTCGCGGGCCTCTGTCTCGCACTCCAACTCAAGAAGCGGAAGCCCGCGGCGCGCATCTTCGTCGCGGAACGCGATCCGCATCCGCCGGCCGAGGCCGCGCACAAAGTCGGCGAATCGTCCGTCGAGGTCGGCAGCCACTACTTCAGTGAGGTCCTCGGGCTCTCGGATCTGCTCGACGGCGAGCTGCGCAAATTCGGGCTGCGCTTCTTCATGAGCCGCGGCGAGAATCGAGACATCGCCAGTCGGCTCGAATGCGGGCCCAGCCACTTCCTGTTCGTTCCGAGCTACCAGATCGATCGCGGCCGCTTCGAGGCCGGGCTGGCGCGCGAGGCCCAGGCCGCCGGGATCGACTTCGCGGACGGCTGCAAGGTCGCCGATATCGCACTCGGCGAGGGCGGCGCGGACCACATCCTCCGCGTCGATCGCTCGACCGAGAGCTTCGACGTCGCCTGTCGCTGGGTCGCAGACGCCAGCGGCCGGGCTTCGCTGCTCAAGAAACGACTCGGCCTGGCGCGTTCCAATCGCCACGACGTGAATGCGGTCTGGTTCCGGATCGACTACGCGATCGATCCCGACAACTGGTCGGACGATCTCGCGTGGCGGGCCCGCAACAAACACTCGCGCCGCCTGTCGACCAACCACCTGATGGGCGAGGGCTACTGGGTCTGGTTGATTCCGCTGGCCGGCAATCGAACCAGTGTCGGCATCGTTTCGGACGAGCGCCTGCACCCGTTTGCCGAGCTCCACAGCTTCGACGCCGCGTTGGCGTGGCTCGACCGCAACGAACCCCAGTGCGCCGAGGTCGTGCGCGCCCACGCCGACCAGATGCTGGATTTCCGGGCGCTCAAGCACTTCTCGCACGACGCCAAACAGGTATACAGCGGCGAGCGTTGGTTGTTGGTCGGCGATGCGGGCTTCTTCATCGACCCGTTCTACTCGCCCGGCAGCGATTTCATCGGGATCGCCAATGGATTTTGCAGCGATCTGATCGCCCGAGACCTCGAAGGGGGCGCCATCGACGAACTCGCGGAGATCTACGATCAGTCGTTCCGCTCGCTCGCGCGCACCTTCATGCTCACCTATCACCGCCAGTATCCGCTCATGGGCAATGGAAGGGTCCTGAGCACCAAGGTGATCTGGGATTTCAGCATGTACTGGGGCGGCATCGCGCTGCTCTTCTTCCGCAATAAATTCGTCGATCCCGCGTTCATGCAGCGGGTGCGCCCGCTCCTGCAGGATTTCGCCGAGCTCAACGTCCGCATGCAGGCCTTCTTCCGCGACTGGTCGGAGGCCGAGCGCGGTGGCGCGGCCGCGGGCGGCTTCGTCGACTACGCGGAGATCGAGTTCCTGGCCGCGATGAACCGCAACCTGCTGCGCGATTGCGACGACGACGCGCTGCTCGCTCAGCTCGGGCAGAACCTCGCACTCGCCCGGGAGCTGGAGCGCGAGATCCGCGCCGAGGCGGCGGGTTCGGGCGCGGCCGACAGCGCGCACCTGAGCGGCGCCTTCGCCGCGATGGCGGCGGGTCGCCCCTCCTAGCGCTCGAGGCTCAGGAGGCGGGCTTCGCTTTCGCGATGGCCTCGCGGTACTTCGCTACGTCGCGCTCGGCTCGCAGGATCGCGACCGTCTCGTGTGTCTCGCAGTCGATCACCCCGACCGTGCCGGTCTGCCGGCGGTACTCGGCGAAGAAGTCGGAGATGCCGAGCTTTTCCGCGGTGGCCTTCGACGCCTCGGTCGCCGGCCGGTCGGTGACGTCGAGGGTCACGAAGGTGGCCTGGTCGCCCGCGTCCGCCTCGAGTTGTTCCCAGGCGGGCGCGATCGCCTTGCAGCTGCCGCACCACTCCGCGTGGATCTTCACCACATAGGGACCGGATTGACACGACGGCGATTCATCGCCGGCGCCGGCCACCGACGCGAGCGCGATGGCGGAAATCAGTGCGCATCCGAAAAACATTCGCGTAGCGAAACGCATGCTCTGCAGCCCTCCCGCAGTATCGAACGAACTCCATGTTATCCGAGATCGCGCCAGCGGCCCGTCCTACTCGATGATCATGTAGACCTTGCGAACGGTTTCGACGACTTCGCTCGTTCCCTTCCAGCCTTTGGGAAAGACCCAGCTATCGCCGGCTCTGATCTCCGTGACCTGCCCGGACTCCGACGTCAATATCCAGTGGCCCTTCAGGAGGTGACAAAATTCCGTGATCTCCAGGTCGAGCTGGAGTTTTCCGGGGCCGCATTCCCAGGTGCCCGCGGTGAGGTTTCCTTCCGAAAAGAAGCCGGCATCGGTCTGCACGGGAAGGTCGCCGATCGGAACGCCGAACGACTCCGCGCGCTCCAGGTTGGTCAGTCCGAGGCATTGCTTCTGAATGGAAATCTCCGGCATGGTTCGTCTCCTCTTGGATGGAAAGGTCGTTCGCCGCTCACTCGCCGACGGAAATGAGGGTCCATATTTCCCGATCTCATCGCTGACTGCAATGGTCGCTGATGCTTCCGGTTTTCGATGCGGAACCCCTTTTTCGTCGAGCGAGGCGTCCTATCCTATACCGGGCGAGCCAGGCCAGAATGGGGTGGGGGAGCTGGAGATGGATCGCGGATGAAATCCAGTCATCGCGAAAATCTGGTGCGGCGGGCCAATCGCTTCTATCTGCGATACGGCTCCGAGGTCGGAAATCTGTGCAAGCTGGTCGAGGTCAAGCTGAACCAGCTCTGCATCGCCTACACGCTCAACAACCATTTGCCGCGCGAGGCGCTCGAAGTGGTCACGCGCGTCAAGCCGCAGACCAGCTTCATCGACAAGCTCGAGCGGCTGGGGTGGCCCGAATTCTACTACCCGACCGACATCATCCGGGATCTGATCGGCGCTCGGGTGGTCTGCTGGTTCGTCGACGATTGCTACGGCATCGAGAAGATGATCGAGCAATCGCACGGCTTCAACGTCGACCCCGCAGAGACCGAGGATTTCATCGCCAAACCCAAGCCCTCGGGCTACCGGTCGATCCACCTGATGGCGGACTTCACCTACGACAGTGTCACCAGGGGCGAGGGGTTCCACGAGCTGACTCCGCGCACGATGGCTTGCGAGATCCAGATCCGCACCCGCCTGCAGGACGCCTTCGGCCAGCTGACCCACGACTTCCCCTACAAGTCCTCCAACTCCGAGGCCGGCGCCCGCTACCAGGAGATGGTGGCCCGGATGGCCGAGTCTCTCGCCGAGCAGGATCGCGCCGCCTCGCAGATCCGCGAGCTGGTTCGCGAGGCCTACAAGCACGAAAAGCGCGGCGGTTTTTCGATGGATCACAAATCCGAGCCGGGCATGTCGCCGCGGCTGCCCGGACTGGATCCGGCAGATTAAATGGCCGGCAAACCCGACCGGATTCTGGGATATTCGAGCCCGGCCCGGATCTCCGCGGGAGGAATCGAGATGACGCGCAACCCGAAGCGAACCACCAGGGGACACCGCTGGCTCGTCGTCGCGCTCGCGTCCGCGTGGTCGGCGGCTTGCGCCGGCTCGGGCGTTTCGATGAGCGATCTGCTCGGGGCCGCGAGCGGTGAAGGGAACGTGGTGTCGGGCCTCAAGCAGGCGCTCGAGATCGGCACGCGCAATGCCGTCGATCTGACTTCTCGCGAGAACGGCTTCCTCGACAATCCCCTGATTCGCATCGAGTTGCCCGGTGCGCTCGACAAGATGGCGAGCGGTCTGCGCGTCGTCGGCTTTGGCGCGCAGGTCGATGAACTCGAAGTGGCGATGAACCGCGCCGCAGAGCAGGCGGCGGGCGAGGCCGCCGAGGTCTTCTGGCAGGGGATTCGCCAGATGACCTTCAGCGACGCGGTCGGCATTCTCAACGGCGGCGATACCGCGGCAACCGACTATTTCGAGCGAACCACCCGCGACACCCTGCGCGCCCGCTTCGAGCCGATCGTTTCGAGGAAGATGGACGAGGTTGGCGTGGTGCATTCCTACGATCAACTCATCGGGCGCTATGAGGCGATTCCGTTCACCAGCAAGCCGTCCTTCAACCTTCGCAGCTATGTGACCGAAAAGTCGCTGGACGGGCTCTTCCACATCCTCGGCGAGGAAGAGCGCAAGATTCGCAACGATCCTGCGGCGCGGGTCACCCCGTTGCTGCAGCAGGTGTTTGGGGAGTGACTTCGGTAGAAGCCGCGCGCATCGGTTATGCTATGCGCGCATCATTTGGAGGTCGGACCATGAAGGTGCAATCCGCTTTACTCGCAATCGCCGCACTCGTACTCTGGCTGATTCCGTCGGGCAGCCTGGCGCAGGGCAACTCGGGTAAATCGCGTTTGACGATTTGCCACATTCCACCCGGCAAGCCCAACGCCGGCAAGACGATGACGGTGTCCGAGGCAGCCTGGGGTGCTCACGAAGCCCACGGCGATTACCTCGGCGCGTGTGGCGAATACGGCGAGGCGTCTGGCAAGTCTGGGGGTGATGCCAAGCGCGCGAGCAAGGGCAAGAAGGGCAAGAAGGGCGGCAAGAAAGCCAGCAGCGCTGCAGGCGATGACGACGTCGAAGCGAGTGATGGCGCCGACGAGGGCGAAGAGGTCGAGGCAGCCGAAGCCGGATCCGGCGAGGCCGATGATGCCGACATGCGCACCAGGCGCGCAAAGCGCCAGGAGGAGCGCCGCGCGAAACGCGAGCAGCGGATTCGCGACCGGGATGGCAGTGACGCCGACGCTGCGGAAGCGGAAGTCGAGGGCGCG
The DNA here is from genome assembly GCA_019313245.1 of Deltaproteobacteria bacterium. Taxonomy (GTDB): domain Bacteria; phylum Myxococcota_A; class UBA9160; order UBA9160; family SMWR01; genus JACZVU01. The sequence continues at coordinate 21,960 of JAFDBP010000184.1, read as the reverse complement.
GATAGCGGGGTCGACGAGACGAAGGCCGCCGAGCGCCGCGCCCGACGCGAGGCGACGCGCGACGAGCGTCGCGCTGCGCGAGCTGCCCAGAAAGACGCCGCAGTCGACGCCGCGCCCGCAGAAGAGCAGAGCTTTACCGGCCGCATGAAGCGGTTCTTCGGCTTTGGCGGAGACGAGGCCGAGGATTCGAGCGGAGAAGCGGTTGAATAATTGAACGCTCGCCGGTGCGATGGCATCGATCCGTCGTACTGAGTCCGTCCCGCGGTCGGATTCTGTAGCGTCTCGGCCGCAGCTCGGGGCCCGAGCGAGTCGCGCAAGCGAATCGCAAACGCGCCGCGGCGGCCCCGAGCGAAAACCCGTTTTCAGTGGAATTCCAGCCCATGTCCGAAATCGCCAACGGCCTCGACGCCGCGTCGCCGCTCGCCGTGGCCGGTCCGTTCTACGCCGCACTCGCGTGCTATGCGGCCGCATTCGCAGCCAGCCTCGTGCGGCCCCGGATCGGTCTGTGGTTGCTCGGGATCGGTGTCGTGGTTCACTTCGGCGCCACGCTCGGCCGCGGCTGGGCGATCGGATTCTTTCCGCTGACCAACAAGATGGAGTCGTTCTCGGCGGCGGCGCTCGCCGTGGCCGCAGTCACCCTCATCAGCTGGCGCGACGTTCGGCTCTACAGCGCGTCGCTGCTGGCGCTGGTGTGCGTCGCGCTGCTCGCCGCGCTGTCGTTTCCGCTCGAGCTGAGTTATCCGCCGCCGCTGATGCGCACGATCTGGTACCCGCTGCACGTGCCGCTCTCGTTCTTCGCCTACGGCACCTGGGCGGCCGCCGCAGCCGCGTCGCTGGTGTGGTTTCGCGATCGCGACGCGGCGTGGCTCGCGCTGATCGAGCGGCTGGCGTTGAACGGGTTTGCGCTCTGGTCGATTTCGATGATCTGCGGCGGCTTCTGGGGCGTGGTCGCGTGGGGCGCCTACTTCATGTGGGACGTCAAGATCATCTGGTCGGTGATCCTGTGGTTCCACTACGCGAGCTTCATCCACGTCCACCTCACCCCGTCGCTGTTTCCGCGGCCGTGGGTGCGACCCGCGCTCGCGATCGTCGGCTTCGTCTGGGTGTTCGTCGCCTACGTCGGAACCTCCTTTTTCTTCGGAAGGTCGAGCCATGCGTTCTGATCGCAACGGCTCTGCCGAACGCGCGAGCCGCACGGAGTGGCTGTTCTCCCAGGGCCTGGGGGTGATCTGCGGCCAGGCCACGGTGCTGTTGTTGGCGATCGGATCGATCGCGCTCGCGTCGACGCGCGACGGCGCGTCGGCGTCGATCGCGATGGACGACCTGCTCGCCTTCTTCGCGCCGGCGTCCGTCGTTCACCTCTGGTTCTACCTGCTGGTCGGGGTACTGACCCTCTACGCGCTCAACACGGCGCTCGCCACCTACCGCAACGTGGTGAGGAAATGGCGCGCGGGAATCCGTACGCTGCGTTTCTACGCGCCGGCGGTGATCCACGTCGCGTTTCTGTTCGGGCTGCTCGCGCACGGAGACGGCGGCATCGGAGGCGCGGAGTTGGATCGGTTGCTGCTGGGACCGGGCTGGACGCAGCTGGGCGACGGCCGCGAAGCGCGCGTGACGGAGCTGAAGGTCGATTCCAATCCCGACGACAGCATGAAGCAGTTGCGCGCGAGCGTGGAGACGCGCGACGCGGACGGATCGTCGGCGCAGGCCGAAGTCTATTACAACGGGCCGCTGTCGCGGGGACTCGGGAGCGAACTCATGCTGCTGGTGCGCCCGCAAAGCGTGCCGACGCTGCGGCTCGCGCGGGGCGAGGACCGTTGCGCGGTCGAGGCGAGGGGCATCTGCGAACTCGGCGACCTGCGCGTCGAGCTGCTCTATCTGCACCCGCCGCTGCAACCCGGCAAGAGCGCCTTCGCCCAGTTGCGCGTGCGAAATCCCGACGGAAGCGCTGGAGAAGCGTTCCCGCTCGCGCCGGGTGAATCGAAGCAGCTGTCAGACGGTTCGTCGCTCTCGGCCGGGGGGATCGGGCCGAGTCCCGCCATCCTTCTGCGCCATCGGCGCGCGCCGGGCAATCCGCTCGCGCTGTTGTCGTGCGTCTTGCTGACGCTCGGGCTGCTCATGATGTGGCGCCGCTTCAGCCCGCGCGCCGCCGGCGTCTGAAGCGGGTCGGGAGCGCCGACGCCGAACGAAGGCTAGGGATTGGAGGCGGCCAGCGCCTGCTCCACCATCGCCTTCAGCGGCGCGTAGCCGAAATTCGTCAGCGGCTGACCGTTCACGAAGAACGAGGGCGTCTTGTTGACGCCGAGCGCCTTCGCGTCGGCGAGGTCCTGCGCGACCGCGCGCGCGATCTGGGGCGATCCCATGTCCTCGCGAACCTGTTCGAGATCCAGGCCGAGCCCTTCGAGGTGCTTCCAGACCCGATTCACCTGCGCGGTGTGGTGCTGCGTCCAGTCGGACTGCGCGGCCAGCAGGGCCTCCAGCGCGGGCCAGAACTTGTCCTGTTTCTTGGCCGCTTCGAGCACCGCGACCACTGCGCTCGCGCCCTTGTGAAACGGCGCGTAGCGCATCACCAGGCGGATCTCGTCCGGATCGATCGCGATGATCTGCTTGACCAGCGGATAGAAGCCCGCGCAGGCCTCGCACGCGGGATCGATGAACTCGACGAGCTGCACCTTGGCATCCGGCTTGCCCAGCGTCGGGGAATGCATGCGGATCAGCTGCGAGTAGACGGGATCGGCGGCTTGCACGGGCTCGCCGGTTTCTCCGCCCTTGTAGATCCACGCACCCACGGCGAACGCCGCCAGCAGGATTACGGCCGCGGTGATGAACAGCGCTTTTTGCTTCATTCAGAACCTCGAAAATGCGTCAAGACCAACAGCGCGATGATGGCTGAAAAGGCTGCGACGGACAGTAGCGGAATCGTCACGAAGCCAAACCAGTCGATCACTTTTTCCGAGCAGGGCACGCCCTGCACGCAGGGCTCCATCTTCTCGGGGATCACGCCGGCGACCAGCAGCATGTGAAACACGGCGAACAGCCAGCCGATGATGGCGAGCGGCAGCGCATAGCGGACGACCTTCCAGTCGAACGGGAACAAGCCGACCGGCAGGATCAGCACCAGCGGGAACATCAAGATGCGCTGATACCAGCACAGAGAGCAGGGCGGCAGCTGCATGATCTCGCTGAAGAACAGCGCGCCGAGCGCCGAGATGGTGGCGATCAGCCAGGCGCCAAACACGAACGTCCACGCAGTGGATTCGTTGCGCGCGCGAGCGGAGGGTTGCGGGTCATTCATCGATGCGTTGCTCTCATCCATTCTGCGGCGCTCGTTCCCGGAGACCGCCGCGCGCGGTCGGTCTCGCCACGTCGCGCGAAGATTTGCGCCGCGGCGTTCCTCAACGCCGGGTTGGACCCGCGCGCAGCGGCGCTTGTTGCGCGTGAACCAATGCCGGGTTCTCACCCCTGGGCAGGAATTTCAGCAACTCCCAGCCCCCCTTGAATTCGTCGTCGACGCCCGCTCGCAGGTTCATCGCGTTGGCGGAGCCGACGTAGAGGTAGGCGTCGTCCGCGAGCAGCACGCGGCCGCCGTAGTTCAAGAAGTTGCCGAAGCCGGTCTGGCTCTCGAGGACCGCGGGCTCGTCGGCCGACGGGAAGCGCCAGAGGTCGGCGCCGAAGTTGTCGGGATCGATCGGAATCGGAGGCGTCGGCAGACCGCCGCCGCCGCCGGTGAGGAACTCGGATGCGACGAAGCTCCAGTCCATCGTGGCGACGTAGAGTTCGCCTCGGTAGACCTGCATGCCCCAGGTGTAGTTGTTGAAGATATTGCCGAAACCGGAAGGCCCGAACAGCGGGGCCATGCCCAGGCTGTTGGGCTTGATCGTCCAACCGTCCTGCGGTTGGAAGGGGTTGAAGGCCGGCAGCGCCTCCGAGCCGTAGACCAGCTCGATCACCTGGTCGACCGTTCCGAAATCCTTGCCGCGGAAGATCGAGATCGCGCGCGACGAGTTGAGCAGCGTCTCGGTGGGGTCGATCTCGTAGCCGAATCGCTGCGCGGCGAGCTGGTGGGCCACGAGGCCGACGGTCGGCACGTGCATCGGCCCGAAGAAGAGATAGCCGTCGAACGACGCGAGGGCGCCCATGCCCGTGGCGACCACGGTGATGAGATCGGGGTCGTATTGCGCGTAGGAGAAGACCGCCTGCCACTGTTCCGCGCCCGACGCGGGGTTCGCGTGGTCGGCCGTGAGCCCACCTGCGGGAATCGGTGCGCTCATCCAGATCGCGCCCGGCGTCGGGAATCCGGCGCCGACACCCGCGAGAGTGGGCCAGGTGGAGACGAACAGGCGCCCCTCGTGGACCGCCAACTCGGATCCGTCGCCGTTGAGGTTACCGACGACGGTGTAGTCGAAGGGAAAGTTCGGCGACGCGCGGTCGGGGTCGAAGCGCAACACGCTGCCGCCGCCGGCCGTGTTGCCGACTGTCGTGTAGAGCACGCCCTCGTGGTCGAGCCACTTCCGGATGTTGTTGAACTCCGGGAAATTCTTCGATCCGAGATAGCGCCCCGTGATCGCGTTGAACGCAAACAGATTGATGCCGCCGCTCAGGCTCGGTCCGCCCACGAAGACGAAGTTGGAATTCGAGCCGGCCGCGCGCATGCCGAGCGTGTCGAGAATCATCGGATCGTCCGGCGTGCGATCGACGTAGCGGTTCGCCACGACGTCGTAGGAGAAGATCGTGCCGGGCCGCCAGTCGCCGGTGCCCTCGGACGCGGGCGGGATGTAGGGTCCGGCGCCGTACTCGCAGACCCAGGAATCGTTCTGGCTCGGCGTGCCGCTGCCCAGCAGCGTGCCACCGATCAGGCAGAGTATGTTGGGCCCGCTGCCGCCCCAGAGCTGGCCGCGCGTCTTGGTGAGGCCCCATACATAGGCTTGGTTCACCTTGGGGACGCCCTCGTCGCAGCTGCCGTCCTCGTTGATCGGGCGCCGATCGCCGATCTCGACGAAGCACTCGTCCGGCGCCGCCTTGGCGAGCAGCGCGCCGTCGAGGGAGCCGAGTTCGATCGGGCTCCAGGGGTAGATCGCGCCCAACAAACCCAGCGTCAGCAGTGAAAAACAGATCAGCGCAACGCGACGAGACCAGCAATGCGGCAACATGGGGTAATCCTCCTCGGCGGCAGTCTAGGCGCCCCCGGTGCGCCGTGTCCATCGGTGGGCCGGACGCGCTGGCGCGGTGCGTGCGGTGTCCGCTCCTGCCGCAACGTTGCTCGGAGTGCGGCTCGATTCCCCACCTTCGATATGGGTCGAGGCGTTTTGCCCCTACTGAGGTTGCAGGGCGTGCTGTCCGTCGGCGTCGCTGCAGACCAGCGGCAGGAAAATTGCATGCATATCTCACCGAATTGTCGCAGCAAATTTCGCGCGAAGATGGGGGAGCGCAAAGAACAGAGGAGAACCAGATGTTCTTTTCCAGGCTTAGTAACCGCATAGTTACCAGCAAGCGTTGCTCATTGGCGTCTGCTCTCTTGTTCGGACTGTTACTGATCCCAGCTCTTCCCGTCGCAGCGGCCGACACTGTCCCGACGGACATCCAGATCCCGGGCACGCAGCCGCTTCCGCTCGACACGGTTCCGACCATCAACTCGGTCGGCAATTGCGGCTGCCACGACTTCGCCCCGGCCCCGGGCCAGTCTCCCGAGAGCGTGCCGGTCTTCGGCTGGAACGGCGGGATGATGGCCAACGCGGGCCGCGACCCCCTGTTCTGGGCCACGCTGGCCGTCGCCGAGCAGGACTTCCTGCCGAGCGACGGAGGCGTGGGCGACCTGTGCCTGCACTGCCACAGCGTCAAGGGCTGGCTCGAGGGGCGCTCGGTCCCGACCGACGGATCGGGCATGGACCCGAACAACGACGCCGAAGGCATCATGTGCGAGTTCTGCCACCTGGTCACCGATCCGGACCAGGTCAACTCGATCCCGAACCCGCCGGACGGCGCCTACGTCGAGGAGCAGAACGGCGTCTTCGTGGCCTACGACGAGACGACCGGTGCGGGCTACTACGGCGGGGCCGAGTACGTGATCAACAGCGCTGGGACGCGGCTCGGGCCGTACTCCGATCCGTCCGCCCGGCACGACGTGATCCCCTCGTCCTACTTCCGGGACGCCCGCATGTGCGGCACCTGCCACGACGTGAGCAATCCCGCCGTCGGCGACCTCGCGCACAACCACGGCGCGATGATCCCGCTGCCCGGCTCTTCGAGCGGAGTGGTCAACGGGCCCGTGGCCGACAAGGCCGCGATGAACAACCCGCCCGAGACCTACGGCATCGTCGAGCGCACCTACAGCGAGTGGGTTTCGAGCGCGCTCGACACGCTGAGGGTGAACGACTTCCCGAGCCTGACCGACCCGATCCTGAAGACGCCGGGTGGGGCCCTCGATCGGGCCTACCAGGCCTCGCTTTGGGGCACCTGCAGCGTTTCGGGAGATCTCTGCAACGTGGACGCCAACTGCGGCGGCGGGGAGACCTGCAACATCATCACGGCCGACTACCAGGCGCCGATGGTGTCTCCCGCGGCGGGCGGCGACCCGCGCTACTTCACCTGTCAGACCTGTCACATGCCGGCGGCCGGCGGAGATGGGGCCAACCAGGGCCGCGGGAACAAGTGGGACAAGAACAACGACCCGTGGTCCGGGGACATCCGCCCGGACCTGCCCTCCCACGATCAGACCGGCATGAGCTACTGGGTCCAGAAGACCGTCCAGTACCAGGACCAGCAGGGAACGCTGCGCTTCGGAACCGGGCTGACCGCGGGTCAGATCACCGCCATGGACGCCGCCATGCAGCGCTCCGCGAACCACCTCGAGTCCGCCGCCCACCTGTCCGCGGCGCAGAACGGCAGCGGAATCGAGGTGACGGTCACCAACCTGACCGGCCACAAGCTGATCACCGGCTACCCAGAAGGGCGCCGGATGTGGCTCAACGTGAAGTGGTACGGCGCCGGAGACGTGCTGATCGACGAGGATGGCGAGTACGGGGAGCTGATCCACGAGGGCGCTCCGGTCACCGTGCAGGACAACGCCGGAACCGTCTGGACCGTGCGCACGATCCTCGATCCGGACTCGACCAAGGTCTACGAGGCAAAGCCGGGCATGACCCAGGAGTGGGCCACGCAGCTGATCAACTTGGGTTACCCGGGCGACATGGTCCTGACGTGGGATCGCGAGACCCACACGCCCGACCACACCCTGCAGCAGCTGGCCGATGAGTCCCCCGGCACGATCTACAAGACCTTCCACTTCGTGCTGAACAATGCCGTCTACGCGGACAACCGGATCCCGCCCTACGGCATGGCGTACGACGAGGCGGAGAGCAGGAACGCACTGCCCGTGCCGACGAGCCAGTACGGCGACCCCGGGCCCGGGGGCACCTTCGATCACTTCGACGTGGTGTCCTTCGAAGTCCCGAGTAGTGCGCTGCGCGCAGAGGTGACGCTGAACTACCAGGCGACGAGCTGGGAGTACATCCAGTTTCTCTGGAAGCAGCCGACGAGCAATCCACTGCCCACCAGCACGTTCCTGGCCAACGAGGGCGTGAACATGATGGACGCCTGGCTCAACGCGCGCCTCGACGACGCCGACCCCAACAGCACGATGGCGCCGCCGCACGCCATGGCGACGACGATCATCGAGCTGCCCGAGCCGGCTGGGCTCGCGACGCTGATCGCGGGCAGTGGTTTGCTCTCGCTGCTCGCACGGCGCCGCACAGCGCGCGCGAAGTAGTCGGCCAGCGCCATCGCTCGAACGCAGCGGGCGGCTCGCGAAGCGATTCGCGAGCCGCCCGATCTTTTTTCGCTTCCCGGTCGATTCGCGTAACCCGTCGCCCCCCTTCAGGGGTCTAAGATGGGGAAGGCGACGGGAGCGCGATCGTGACACGGGCCGCAGCTTTGGATCTCTCCGCAGCACCGGTGGATCTGGAAGCGCGTTTTGGCGACTTCGTCGCGTCGCACCGCGACAGGGCGCGCCGCCTGGCCTGGCGCCTGATCGGGGGCGACGAGGCCGCGGCCGAGGATGTCGTCCAGGACGCCTTCGTCAGGGCCTATCGAGCGCTGAGCGGTTTCAGGCGGGATTCGAGTCTCGAGACCTGGTTCTACCGCATCCTCGTCAACCAGGCGCACAAGCACCGGCGCTGGCGCGCGGTTCGGGAACGCTGGCGCGGTGGGTGGGATGAATCGAATGCGGTTGCGCCCGCCGACCCCGGTGACCCCGCGCTGCGGCGCCGGATCGCGCAGGCGCTCGACAAACTCAGCCGCAAGCAGCGCGAAGCCTTCGTGCTCGTTCACCTCGAGGGCTTCAGCGTGCGCGAAGCGGGCGAACTGCTCGCCGCGCCGGAGGGCACGCTGAAGAGCCATCTGCACCGCGCGCTGAAAGCGCTGCGCAGCGAGCTCGGGGATCTGCGCGACTCGATCGGAAGGAGCCAGCCATGAAGCACGAAGCAGAGCGATCGCAGCTGAACCCCGAGGAACGGGCTTTCGTGGACGGACTCGCCGCGCATTACGCGCCGCCGCCCTGGGATTCCGCACAGCGCGTCCGCTTCGATGCAGCCCTGCAGCAGCGCCTCGATCGGCCTCGCCGACGAGGGTTCCTGGTTCCCGCACTCGCGGGCGCGGCCGTTGTCGCCCTGATCTGGTTCAGCTTCTCGCCGGGGCCGCAAGTCGATCCAGCCAGGCCCGTGGCCGCGAGCGCCTGGGAGAGTGAACTGTTTCTCTCCAGCGATTTGAGTCCGCTGGACGATCGCGACGAGAGCGAGGCGCTACCCGACGACTACCTGGCGATTGCGAGTTTCTTCCTGGACGGATAGCGAAGTAACCCGAATGCCGACTTCGGGGATCTAAAGTTCGGAACTGCACAGGGGACGAAGCCATGCATCAATACAAGCGGGTGATAATCATTGGCGCCGTGCTGGCCGTACTGACACTTTCGGGAGCGAGTTCTGCTCGGCCGCCCTTTGGCCCGCCCGATTCCGATCGCGACCCGGGGGCTTTCATCGAGGAGAACGCCGAAGCGTTGGAGCTCGACGACGAGACGCTCGGCGCCATACGCGGCATCGTCGCGCAATCGAAAGCCAAAGGCGACCAGCTCCACGCCCGACTTCGCGAGTCGCGCGAGCAATTGAAGGCGCTGCTCGATCAGGGCGCTCCCGATGAGTCCGCGGTGATGAAGCAGATCGAAACCATCGGGGCGGTCGAGATCGAGATGCACAAGCACCGGCTCGGCACGATGCTCGAGATCCGGGCGCTGCTGACTCCCGAACAGCGCGAGCAGATGACCCGGCTCAGAGATGAATCGCGCGGACGCTGGAGGCACGCGTTGCGCGAAGCCTGCCAGGAGGATCTGGAGACCCTGTGTCCGGACGCCGCCGATCGCTGGTCGCGCAAGCAGTGCCTGCGTGACCAGCGCGAGCAACTCTCGGCCGCGTGTCGCGACGCCCTCGAAGATTCGATGCGCGCTCGCCACGGCCTTCACGGGCGCGGCCCGATGCATCACGGCGCGGATTGCCCGCTGCACGACGCCGCGGACTGCCCGATGCAGCAGGGCGGGGACTGTCCGATGCACAGGGGCGCGGATTGTCCGCTGCGCCAGGGGGCGGGCAGTCCGGACCCACCCGAGGTGGGCGACGCCTACTGAGCGGTCGACGGCGGCAGACGCGACGCGACCGGGATCTGCTCGGTCAGCGCGATCTTCGGGACGCGACCTGTAATCCCGAGGCAGGTGCACGCGGCGAATCCGGAGAGTAAGCTGGGTTTCCGGGATCACTGTTCGAGCAACTTCAGCCCGCTAGGTCACACACGCCTTCGATTGCCCCGGGGCCGGCGGCCGGCCGCTGGCGAAGCAACCCCGTCACACGAGTGAATCGAGCGCTCGCGCCAACTCAGCTGGGAGCGAAATTGGAGTTTCGGCGCGGGATTGCCGCGGGCATCGCCGCCTACACGATCTGGGGCTGCAGCCCGATCTACTGGAACCTGATCCGCGAGGTGCCGCCCCCCGAAGCCCTCGCGTGGCGGGTGGTGTGGGCGCTGCTCATCCTGCTTCTCGTCCTCGCCGCGCGGCGCGGTTTTGGCGCGCTGCGTCGCTTTGCGAGTCGACCCAGGACGCTCGCGTTTTCCGTCGCATCGGGTGGCCTGCTGGCGCTCAATTGGGGGCTGTTTCTCTGGGCCGTCACCAGCGGTCACATCGTCGAGGTGAGTCTCGGCTACTACATCAACCCGCTGATGAGTGGCGCTGGGCGTCGTGATCTTGCGCGAGCACTTGAATCGCGCCGCGCGGATCGCGGTCTCGATTGCGGCCGTCGGTGTCGGCGTCATGGCGTTCTCCGGTCAGCGAATTCCGTGGATCGCGCTCAGCCTCGCGGTCAGCTTCGCGCTCTACGGTCTGATGAAGAAGAAGCCCGACGCGGCCCCGCCGCTCGAGGGCCTGCTGATCGAAGCGGCGACGGTCGCCGTACCCGTCGCCGTGTATCTGACGGTCCTGATCGGGCAGAACCAGAGCGTCGTGGTCGAAACGGGCGAGTTCTGGGGCTGGATCCCCTGGAGCGGCGCGATCACCGTCGCCCCGTTGCTGCTATTTGGCATCGCCGCGCAGCGGATTCCACTTTCGACCGTTGGCATGCTTCAGTATCTCGCGCCGACGATTCAACTGCTCCTCGGCATCTACCTGTACGGCGAATCGATGTCGGGCGCCGAAATGTTCGGTTTCGCGTCCGTCTGGCTCGCCCTCGGCATATTCGCGTTCGACGGCATCGTCAGGAGCCGCGCTTCCGCCGTCTGATCTTCAGAGCAGGCGGCTCAGGATCGAATCCTGCAGCGCGTTGCGGATGTCGCTGTAGACGATCTCGCTGCTCGCGCTGTGCTGCTTGGCGCCCTTCTTCGCTGCGCTCTTCTTCTTGGCAGCGGCTTTCTTCTTCGGTGCGGCCTTCTTCTTGGCGGAGGTTTTCTTCTTCGAAGCCGCCTTCTTCTTCGAAGCCGCCTTCTTCTTCGGTGCCGCCTTCTTCTTGGAAGCGGCCTTCCGCTTGGGCGCGGCCTTCTTCTTGGGGGTTGCCTTCTTCTTGTTTGCGCTCTTCTTCTTGCGAATTGCCATGATCGCTCTTTCAACCTCCCGCTTCGCCGGGTGAATTTGGCGAGCGCGCGGAGACTAACGCTCCTGCGTTCGCGCCGCTTTGTTTTTGCTCAGTTTAGCGACCTTTTCGCGCCGCCCAGCGATAGCCCGCGCGCTTTTTGGGGTCGCCGTCGCGCGCAGTGCGCTGTTCCTTGTCGGCCGCCTTTGCGTCGCGCGCCTCTCGCGCCTGCTGCGAGGGTCGGGATGGGATCAAGCACTCCGGACCATCGCCGATCAGGTCTTCGCGGCCGGCCCGCTTCAGCGCCTTCTTCACCTCGAAATAGTTTTCGGGCAGGAAGAACTGCAGCAGCGCGCGCTGCAGCGCCCGCTCGCTCGGGCGGGTCGCCACGGGTACGGACTTCATCGTCTCGGGATCGATGCCGGTGTGGAACATGCAGGTGGCGATGTCCATCGGCGCGGGGATGAAATCCTGCACCTGGCGCGGTCGGTACCCGTTCTTCTTGAGAAAGAGCGCCAGCTCGATCATCTCCGCGAGCCCGCTGCCGGGGTGGCTGGCGATGAAGTAGGGCACCAGGAACTGCTCCTTGCCCGCGCGCTTCGACGCCGCGCGGAAGCGATCCGAGAACTCCTCGAAGGTGGCTTGCGGGGGTTTCTTCATCCGTGCGAGCACTTCGTCGCTCACGTGCTCGGGCGCCACCTTGAGGTGGCCGCCGACGTGGTGCTGTACGAGTTCGTCGAGGTAGGCGGGCTCGTTGCGGGCGAGATCCATGCGGATGCCCGAGGCGATCTGGACCTTCTTCACGCCCTTCACGCCGCGGGTCGCGCGCATCAGCTCGATCAGCGGCGCGTGGCTGGTGTCGAGCAGTTTGCAGACCTTCGGGTGGACGCAGGAGAGCCGGCGGCACTTCGCTTCGGCCTTCGGCTGCGAGCAGCGCATGCGGTACATGTTCGCGGTCGGCCCGCCGAGATCGCTGATCTGCCCCTTGAAGTCGGGGCGTTGCGCGAGGTCGCGCACTTCCGCGAGTACGGACGCCTGGCTGCGGCTCTGGATCGCGCGCCCCTGGTGGAGCGTGATCGAGCAGAACGTGCAGCCGCCGAAACAGCCGCGCATGATCTGCACCGAGTCGGCGATCGTGCGCCAGGCGGGGATCTCCCCGGCCTTTGCGTAGCTCGGGTGCGGCTTTCGCGTATAGGCGAGCCCGTGCACCGCGTCCATTTCGGCTTCCGAAAGCGCGTGCGGGGGCGGATTGATTGCGACGCGGCGCTGGCCGTGCGCCTGCACGAGGCGCCGGGCGTTGAGCGGATTGGTCTCGCGGTGCAGCATGCGCGTCGCGCGCGCGAACGCGATCGGGTCCTGCGAGACCGCCTCGAAGCTCGGCAGTTCGACGGTGTTGCCGTCGTTGGCGGCGCCGAATTCGTGGTCTTCTGCGAGCGCTTCGTTCTTCCCGAGCAAATAGGCGACGCCGCGCAGTCGCCGCAGATCGCGGATGCTCTCGCCGGCGTCGAGCCTCTGCGCGATTTCGAGGATCGTTCGCTCGCCGCTTCCGAAAGCCACGAGGTCGGCCTTCGAGCTGACCAGGCTGCTCGGCATCACCCGATTCGACCAGTAGTCGAAGTGCGCGACCCGCCGCAGCGAGGCCTCCACGCCGCCGGCCACGACCGGCACACCCTTGAAAGCCTCGCGGCAGCGCTGCGCGTAGACGGCGTTGGCCCGGTCGGGCCGGCGCTCGATCGCGCCGCCGGGCGAGTAGGCGTCCGCGTTGCGGCGCTTCCGGTTCGCCGTGTAGTGGTTGATCATCGAGTCCATCGCGCCCGCACTCACCGCGTAGAAGAGGCGCGGCGCGCCGAGTTGCCTCCAGGCGTCGGCACTGCGCCAGTCGGGCTGCGCGAGCACGGCGACCTTGAAGCCGTGATGCTCGAGCCAGCGCCCGAGGATCGCGGCCGCGAACGACGGGTGATCGACATAGGCGTCGCCGGACACGAATACGACGTCGGGCCGCTCCCAGCCGAGCGCGTCGATCTCCGCGCGTGTCGTCGGCAGGAAGCGCGCGCGGTCGGTCGCTGCGGCGCGATCGGTCGAGGGGGCCATGGGGGGAAGCTAGCGCGTGAAGTGCGCTGCAGTGTAAAGCGGGCCCGCAATTCGAACACCGCGCGTACTGGCACCGCCGTGCGCGCGCCGGGCCACGCGGCCGAGCCGGCGGGGGCCTCGATCAGCTCGCCTTCGCCCGCCTGGCGAGGATCAACTCGGTCAGTTCGGCGACGTTCTCGTTGCGGATTGCGGCGACCTTGACGATGTCGCGCGCCGCGCCGAGCGTCTCGCGACACTGGGCGAACAGGGCGTCTGCGTCGGGCCGATCGGCCTTGTTGACCACGACGATGTCCGCGAGTTCGATCACGCCGGCTTTTTCCACCTGGAGTTCGTCGCCCGCGCCGGGCATCAGCAGCAGCAGGCTCACGTCGGTCAGCCGGCAGATCTCGTAATCCGCCTGGCCCGCGCCGACGGTCTCGACGATCTCCACGTCGAACGCGCGCTCGTCGAGGCAGCGGAGCATCGCGGGCACGGCCCGCGACAGCACGCCCGGCTGATCCCGGGTGGCCACCGAGCGCACGAACAGGTCCGGATCCTGCGCGCTCTCCTGCATGCGCGCGCGATCGCCGAGCAGGGCGCCGCCCGAGACCGGGCTCGAAGGGTCGACGGCGAGCACGCCCACCCGCAGCCCCTTTGCGCGCAATTCGGCGGCCAGTCGGTTGATCAGCGTGCTCTTGCCGACACCCGGCGCACCCGTGACACCCACCCAGAGCGCGCGGTGCTCCGACGCGGCCGCTTCGGGCTCGCCGCGTTCGGCCGCGGAGAGTTCCCGCGACAGCGCGATGCGCGCGTCGCGCGCGGCGACCGATGAGCCGTCTTCTGCGCGCTTTCGATGCGCTTCCGCGATCTTTGCGACTTCTGCCGTCACGCGGGTCAGCAGCGATTCGGGTGGGAATACCGCGGCGACTCCCTGTTCGAGCAGTTGCTTGGCGTCTTCCTCGGGAAGGATGCCGCCGATGATCAGCGGGATCGGCGTGCCGCCCCCGTCGCGCAGCCCCTCGAGCATCGGCGTCACGAGCGTCATGTGGGCGGCGCTCAGCATGCTGACGCCGACGACGTCCACATCCTCGTCGCGCGCGGCCCGCACGACGGATTCCGGCGTTTGCCACAAGCCGGTGTAGATGACCTCCATGCCGGCGTCGCGCAGCGCGCGCGCGACGACCTTGATGCCGCGGTCGTGTCCGTCGAGTCCGACCTTGGCCAGCAGGATGCGGGGAGGTTGCGGGTTCACCATCCGACTCCTCCATCGAATCGGCCGTAGACATCGGCGAGTGCAGCGACCGTCTCGCCGACACTGCAGTGTGCCTTGGCGGCGTCGATCAGCGCGGGCATGACGTTGTCTCCAGCGGCGGCCGTGCGGCGCAGCGCTTCGAGCGCCGTCTCGACTCCGGTCGCATCGCGCACCTCGCGTACCCTCGCGAGGGCCTGGATCTGCTCGGTTTCGACGCTCGGGTCGATCTTGAGCGTCTCGATCGGCGTTCCCGCTTCCTCCCGGTAGGCGTTCACGCCCACCGTGATGTGCTCGTTGCGATCCATCTGCTGGCTGTAGCGGAACGCGGATTCGGCGATTTCGCGGCGGAAGAAGCCCGACTCGGTCGCGGCGAGCACGCCGCCGGCCTGCTCGATGCGCTCGAAGTAGTCCCAGGCCTCGGCCTCGAGTTCGTTGGTCAGCGTTTCGATCGCGTAGCTGCCGCCGAGCGGGTCGACGGTGTTGGTCACGCCGGTCTCGTGCGCGAGAACCTGCTGCGTGCGCAGTGCGAGGGTGGCGGCTTCTGCGGTGGGCAGCGCGAGGGTTTCGTCCATGCTGTTGGTGTGGAGCGACTGGCAGCCGCCGAGCACCGCGGCGAGCGCCTGGTAGGCGACGCGCACCACGTTGACCATCGGCTGCGTGCCCCAGAGCGTGCAGCCGGCGGTTTGCGCGTGAAAGCGAAGCCACTGGCTGCGCGCATCTTTCGCGCCGAACCTGTCGCGCATCAGTTTGGCCCAGACCCGCCGAGCCGCGCGATACTTGGCGATCTCTTCGAGAAAGTCGTTGTGGCAGTTGAAGAAGAACGAGAGCCGCGGCGCGAAGTCGTCGACCTTGTTGCCGGCTTCGATCGCGGCCTCGACGTAGGCCATCCCGTCGGCGAGGGTGAAGGCGAGTTCCTGTCCGGCCGTCGAGCCAGCTTCGCGAATGTGATAGCCGCTGATGCTGACCGGGTTGTATTGTGGCAGCTCCTGGGTCGCGAACTCGATGGTGTCGACGACGAGCTTGAGCGACGGGCGCGGCGGGAACACGAACTCGTTCTGGGCGTGGAACTCCTTGAGGATGTCGTTCTGGCAGGTGCCGCGCAGCCGGTCGCGCGGCACGCCCGTCTTGTCCGCGAGCGCCACGTAGAACGCGAGCAGCACGGCGGCCGGCGCGTTGATGGTCATCGAAATGCTGATGGCTCCGAGGTCGACGCCGCGGTAGAGCCGCTCGAAATCGGCGAGGGTGTCGATCGCCACCCCGCAGCGGCCGACCTCGCCGCGCGAAAGCGGGTCGTCGCTGTCTCGCCCCATCAGCGTGGGCAGGTCGAAGGCGGTGCTCAGACCCATCTGCCCCTGCGCGAGCAGGTAGTGGAATCGCTCGTTGGTCTGCGCGGGCGTGCCGAAGCCCGCAAACTGGCGCATCGTCCAGAATTGCTTGCGGTACATCTCGCGGTGTGGGCCGCGCGTGAACGGGAACGCGCCGGGTGCGCCGAGCGCGGTAGCGGGGTCGAAATCCGCGAGGTCTTCGGGGCCGTAGACCGCCTTGACCGGACGCCCCGAGATGGTCTGGGGGTCGCCGGCGTTATTCGCAGTCGGCTTGACGGGCGTTGCAGCCACGCTTGGTGTCTCCATCGGGCCGGCAGCTGCGCGCGATCCGGGCCCGCTTGTCGAACCGAGCATACCCGGCTGAAGCCGGAGCGCACCCGATCGCAGCCCTGCACGCGCTCATTTGCTCTCGGCTTCCGCGCGCCGGCGCAGCTCGACGCGCCGGATCTTGCCGCTCACGGTCTTGGGCAGCGCGTCGAGGAACTCGATTGCGCGCGGATACTTGTAGGGCGCGGTCGTGTCCTTGACGTGCTGCTGGAGCCGGGCCGCGAGTTCGGGTCCCGCAGTGACGCCGTCGCGAACGACCACGTAGGCCTTCACGATCGATCCGCGATCGGCGTCGGGCGCGGCCACCGCCGCGGCCTCGACCACATCGGGGTGTTCGACCAGCGCGCTCTCCACTTCGAACGGTCCGATCCGGTAGCCGGCCGAGATGATCAAGTCATCGGAGCGCGCGATGAACCAGAAGTAGCCGTCTTCGTCGCGGTAGGCGCGGTCGCCGGTGATGTACCAGTCGCCGCGCCGGCACGCGCGGGTGGCGTCTGCGTCCTTCCAGTACTCGGCGAACAAACTCGGCGGGTTGCCGTGCAGCGCGATGTCGCCGACTTCGCCGGGCGGGAGCACGTCGCCGTCTTCGTCGATCACCTCGACGCGGTGCCCCGGCATCGGCAGCCCCATCGAGCCCGGTCGGACCGGCGTGCCCGGAAAATTTCCCACCAGCAGGATGGTCTCCGTCTGGCCGTAGCCGTCGCGGATCGTCAGCCCGGTGGCGTCGCGCCAGCTGCGGATCACCTCGGGGTTGAGCGGCTCGCCGGCCGAGACGCATTCGCGCAGCTCGGGCAGCCGCAGCTGCGAGAGGTCCTGCTTCACCAGCATGCGAAACTCGGTCGGCGGCGCGCAGAAGACCTGCGGTGCGACCTCCGCGAGCAGCTCGAGTTCGCGGGCCGCCTCGAAGCGGCCGTCGTAGAGGAAGACTTCGGCGCCCGCCGACCAGGGTGCGAAGATCACCCCGTAGGCGGCCTTGGCCCAGCCCGTATCGCTCGTGGTCCAGATCCGGTCGCCGTCGCGCAAGCCGTGCCAGAACTGCGCGGTGTAGCGCTGGGCGCTCGTGTAGCCGTGGTTGTGGAGCACGGCCTTTGGCGGTCCGGTGGTTCCCGAGGTGTAGTAGACGAGTGCCGGGTCCGAAGCGCGGGTCGGGTGACCCGCGGAGGCGTCGTCGGGAGCGGCTTCGAGCGCCGTCCGCAGCTCGAGCCAGCGCGCGTCCCCCGCGGCTGCGTCGCCATTTTCGCTGCAGAAGAGCGTGTGTTCCACGCTCGGCATCTCGTCGCGCACGGCGTCGACGGCGTGCATCTGGGCGTCGATCGAGACGATCGCGACGGCCTCGCTGTGCTGCGCGCGGTAGGCGATGTCCTTCGGTCGCAGGATCGTCGAACTCGGGATCGCGAGTGCGCCCGCCTTCAGCGCGCCGACCACGGCGATGTGCCACTCGGGAATCCGCGGCAGCATGATGATCACGGGTTGCCCCGGCCGCACGTCGAGTGAGCGCAGCAGCTGCGCGAAGCGGTTCGATTCGCGCGCGACGTCGGCGAAGCTCAGCTGGCGCGCGCCGCCCGCCGCGCTGCGCCAGAGCAGGGCGGGGCGATCCGGATCGACGGCCAGCCGGTCGACCACGTCGCGGCCGAAGTTGAACACTTCGGGCGCGTCCCAGCGGAAGCGATCCACGCTGCGGCGGTAGTCGTCGAGGCTCTGGCGAAGATCCGTCACCTGTGCGGGAGCCTAGCGCCGCCGCCGCACAATGCCCCCGTTCACGCCCCTTCCGCTACGGCGATGGCACGAAGGTATCCACGCTCTGGATGTCCTTCTTCGGGATGTTCAGGCCCATCGTCACCGGATGCTGATCGGCCGTGAGCCAGAGGCCGAGTTGGGTGGCGTAGTTCGGGCTGAACGGATCTCCCGACGGACCCCCGGGCATCACGTTCACACCGCTGATCTTGAGCGAAGATCGCCCCGCGCGTCGGCTGGTGACTCCGGTCGGGCCGCCGACGTAGCGCCGGACCGGGCCGCTACCAAAGCGGAACTCGTTCGTGCCATCCGCGGTTGCCGAGAAGCCCGACGCGTTCACCACGTTGTAGCCGCCGTCGCGCGACAACCCCGGCAGGCCCGGACCGAGGTCCTGGAACCCGGCCGCGGGCGGGATCGAGAACTCGGGCACGAACGGATGGTCGAAGGTGATCCGGTGCAGCTTGCCCCAGAGGTAGTCGTCCTGGTTGGTCGAGTTGCCGAAGGCCGCCAGGAAATCATCCGAGGCCAGCGCGTCCAGGGCGGTTCGCAGCGCCGCGAGCAGGGTCGCGTCTCTGCGATCTTCCGCGCTGGTGAGCGCCGCGGGCTCCGAGAAGAAGTCCACGCCCGAAGCGCCCACACCCGTGAAGGGTTCCTGAACCAGCAGGTTGTGGAGCGCCTTCAGGCCGTCGCTCGAGCCGACGCCCGGCGCGCCGACACTCGAAAGCGTGGCGCTGACGACGGCCTTGATGGCCTTGGCCCGCCAGACGTTGTAGATCGTCGCGGCGACCGCGGCGTCTTTCTCGGCCTTCTTCACGTTCGGGCTGCGCACACCGTTCTTGTCGCTCGCGTCGTAGCCCTCCGGGATGCCCGTCGGCGTCGAGAAGTCCCAGGCCGCCAGTCGATCGACCGCCTCGGCGATGTCGGGATCGGCCACCAGCGCCGCCAGTTCCGCAGGCGCCCCCGCGTCCGACGCGCTGTCGAACGCGGCGAGCAGGAACGGTGTCATCAATTCCGCGTCGAGCTGCTGGGTGTTTTCCTGCTGCCTCTGGAGTTCCTTTCGCGTCACGCCTCCCGCGGCGACCGCCTCTTCGACGAGCCGGGTGATGCGGCCGGCCCGCATGCCGATCGCGTAACCCGGGTTCAGGTAGTAGATCGCCGTTGGCTTGGAGGGCCGCACCTGATTCAGCGGGTTGTTGTCGAGCGTCGTCCCCGCCGGATCGTTGTTGGCGTTGACGAAGAAGCCGTTCGCGGGGTTGACGGTCTGCGGCATCTCCGAGAACGGGAGGATGTCGAACGGAATCGCCTGACCCTGAGAGTGGGCCGGGTCGGGCACCCAGTTGTTGGGTCCGGAACCGTCGCGGATGAAGTAGGGCGGCAGGCCGGTCACCGTTCCGAGCTCCAGGTCCTTGCGCAGCGGATTCTCGGCGCTGGTGAAGTAGGCGAGGTTTCCGTCCACATCCGCGTAGGCCCAGTTCTGCGAGCCGACGTCGAAGTCCGCCAGACCGTCGATGAATTCGCTCAGGTTCTTCGCGCGGTTCCACTTCTGGAAGGCCAGCAGCTCGCGCGTGGCGTGAAAGCCCGTGTACTGAAGCGTCAGCGCGGTCGTGACGCCCCCGCCCGCGATCACGCCGGGATCGGCGATGTCGAGGATCGGCCCGAAGCTCCGGAACGGAACCGTCGCGATGATCGATTGGTCGGGCGGCAGTGAAGCCTCCACCAGGTTGTCGGGGATCGAATCGCCGATGCTGTTGTACTTGTAGACGGGGAATGCCAGTTCGACTGGGTGGTGTGCCCCGTCGCTCTCGATGCAGGCGAGAGCACCGACGGCGACGCATTCGGGCAGACCGACCTTCAGCGTGTCGCTGAAGATGTCGCTCACGTCCATCGGGTTCGTGGTGGCGCCCCAGGTGATCTTCTGGTTCTGGCCGAGGATCACGCTCGGCGCGCCCGGGAAGCCGACGCCGCTGACGTTCATGTTGCCATCCACGGGATCGCCCCGCACGATCAGGTGCCACTCGTAGAAGGTCGACGGGATGTTCAGCGACAGGTGGGGATCGTTGGCGATGATCGGGTGACCGTTCTCGGTCTTGTCGGCCGCCACACCCCACTCGTTGCTGCCGATGAAGGTGTCTCGACGGTTCATCGCGTCTTCGAGCAACGGGACGTCGGTAAATTTCTGCTGGATGCGCGCCGCGCCCTCAGCTGCCTTCGCGAGTTGCGTTCGCTTGGCCTGCTTGACCATGGCGCTGATGTACGGCGTGCTGTTCGTGGCGTCGGGCACGGTGGCGGCGGGGTCCATGGGTGCGGAGCGGACCACGTCTTCGAAGAACAGCGCCTGGCCGTCGAACCCGCCCAGGACACCGGCCTCGATGAATCCCTGAAGCTGCTGCGTCGGGCCGATGTCGATGTCGAGTGAGAGACCTGCGGCGATGGCCTTGCCGATCACCAGGCTGTCCACGACGTCCCAGGGTCGAGCCTGGGTCAGTTCCAGCAGTCCGTACTCGATGGGCAGCGGGTGATTCGCCAGGTAGACGTTGACGCCGTCCGCGTAGGCCTGTTGAAGCGCTTTCTCGCGCGCAGTCAGCACGTCGAAGGAACGGACGGCCGCGCGCCGAAGTCCGATCGTGCGGTTCTGGACGTCGCTCCCGAGCACGCCCGACCCGAGCACTTCGGCGAGGTCGCCACTTACCTGGCGGCGCGTCAGGTCCATCTGGAAGAAGCGGTCCCGGGCGTGGATGTAGCCCTGCACCCTGGCGAGGTCGAAATCGTTCTGGGCTGCGATGTGGGGCACGCCCTGGGCGTCGAGTGTGACGTCGACCGCGTCGATCAGGCCAGGCAGTGCGATTTCACCGGCGACGGCAGACGCTGCCGGGACGACCCAGATGATCACCGCCAGAAGAATCGAGATCGGATTTGTCAGGCTGGAAGTTGTGTGCACTGCTCGCATGGACTGGCCTCCTAACAAGATTGCGTCACGTGTTTTGATTTGATCGCGGTCCGAATGTGGCGCTCGGCGGCGCCGGGTCGCGCTTTCACGAGTAGGCTCAGATCGAGATTCTCGCCGTTCCGAGGGACGGCCGAGAAAGCGAGGCGAGAACCCAGCGAAGAAATCAGTGGACTCCGGATTTTGGGCAATGCGGAGGCTCCTGCTTCATTCGGACAGCGCCATTCTCTCCCGCGAGGTGCGTTTCTGGCAAGCACTATCTGACCGTCGATGTGGAATCGTCGATTGGTTGTAAACTCAACGTGTTAGATTGCCTAACGACGAGTTTCTCCGCGGTGTCTGCGAGGGCGGTTGCTCGATCGGCGGAGGGCGCAGCGTCGGTCTACACCGATGAGGAGAGCCGACAATGGAGAGTTTGGATCTGGTCTACCTGTCCGCCGTCGAGGCGCTGGCGTTGTTTCGGCAGCGCGCGCTTTCGCCCGTCGATCTGCTCGAGGCCCTGATCGAACGCGCCGAACGCGTCGAGCCCGTCATCAACGCGTTCGTCGACAGCTACTTCGACGAGGCGCGCGAGCAGGCGCGCGAAGCCGCCGCGCGCTACGCGGGTGACGGCCCGGCGCCGCGCGCGCTCGAGGGCATCCCGCTCGCGGTCAAGGACGACACCGCCATCGCGGGCAGGCGCGCGACTTCGGGTTCCGCATTTCTGCGCGATCACGTGGACGAGCACAGCAACCCGTCCGTGGAGCGTTTGATCGAAGCCGGCGCAATCGTTCACGCGCGCACCGCCTGCCCGGAGTTCTGCTGGGCATGGGTTTGTTATTCGCGGCTACACGGCATCACCCGCAATCCCTGGAATCCGAAGAACACCCCGGGCGGCTCCTCGGGCGGCTCGGCGGCGGCGCTGGCTGCGGGCACCACCACCCTCGCGACCGGCACGGACAGCGGCGGCTCGATCCGCATGCCGTCGGCCATGTGCGGCACGGTGGGCTTCAAGCCGCCCTACGGGCGCAATCCCGAGTGCGCGCAAACCAGTTTCGACGTCTACAACCACATCGGGCCGATGACGCGCAGCGTGGGCGACAGCGCGCTGATGCAGAATGTGATGTCGGGCCAGCACCCCGCCGATCACGCGAGCGTTCGCGAGAGCGTGCAGATTCCCGAGGCACTGATCGGCATCGAAGGTCTGCGGATCGCCTACTCGTTCGATCTCGG